>CAYTKR010000035.1:0-41347 GCA_964438295.1 uncultured Anaerolineales bacterium | reverse complement strand
TTCCCAAGCAATTGAATACGAGCCCGAAAACGAAGTTGCATACTTTAACCGAGGTATAGCACATCTGGAATTAGAAGATTACGAGTCGGCAATTGCCGATTTTGAAGAAGTTGTCTCCTTAGCGCCTGAGACCAAAGGAGTCTATAATCGTTTGGGCGATGCAAGGTTCATGGTAGAGCAATTTCAGCAGGCCGTATCGGAATACTTGCTGGCTATTGAACAAAATCCCGAGGATATTGTTGCCCTTTACAACCTGGGTAGGACCTATGCTAATCTTGAGGAGTTCGCAGATGCCAAGCTATATTTCGATCAGGCTATCGATATCGAGTCAGAGTTTCCAGAGGCCTTAATGGCCAGTGCTGAGATGGCATTTCGCCTGGGTGAATTTCAAACCGCTGTAGACCGCTATTCCGATTACCTTGAATTAGAACCTGGGAATGACCAGATCTTTTATAATCGCGGGTTAGCTTTCTATAGCTTGGGTGAGTTTGGGAGAGCGATTGTTGACCAAACCCGCGCGATTGAGTTTAACTCAGAACTTTTGGATGCGTATTACCAGCGTGGGCTGTCCTATTTTCAGGAGGAGCAATACCTTTCCGCAATCGAAGATTGGGCCCATGTGATTGAAGAATACCCTGAATATGTGCAGGCATACTACAGCACCGGATTAGCATATTTCTTTCTAGAAGAAGCCGAGTCGGCGATAGAGTTCTTCACAAAAGTCATCGAACTTGACCCCGAGTATGGCTACGCTTACTATTTCCGAGCGAATGTACTTATGAGCATACAAGAATTTGATCGTACACTAGATGATTACACAATGGCGATCAATCTAGAAACAGAGTTGGGTCATTCATATTACAACCGCGCCGTAGCCCATCTCCAGCGGGGTTATCAAACCAAAGCGATTGAAGATTTCAAGATGGTTTTGGAAGTCAGTGAAGATCCTGAGCTTATAGCGCAAACTAAAGAGGTATTAAAAGGCTTTGGTATTAACCCTTAGCCAGATTCCTCGTTACCTTCTACTGGAATGATACACACCCAAATGATATAATCGCGCCGTTAGTAGATTTTTAGAAGTTTAGGATATTCAGCAATAGATTTTGCACCCGTAGCCCTTTGGGAATCGAAGCATAGCTTACCAGAATTAGGGGTGAAAACCCCGACAATTCTTGGAGGTCTTTCCCATTGAAGCGGGATAGGTATATTATTCGTATTAATATTGCGGGGCATTCAAGCAAATATGTTTTGTAATTTGGAGGAACCCCCATGGTTATTGAGAGAGAAGGTTTGATTCAGTTCGGTGGCAAAGATGCTACCGTTGTTGGACCCGATGTCAAAGTAGGGGATCAAGCTTTGGATTTTTCTGTTCACGCCCAGGATTGGTCTACATTTCAGGGGCTTGAGAATACGCAAGGAAAGGTGCGCATCATCGCGGCTTTGCCATCACTGGAAACATCGGTTTGTGATCGCGAAACGCGCCGTTTTAATGAAGCAGCGGCTGGACTTTCTGAGGATGTGGTGATCCTGGTCATCAGCGCTGATCTACCCTTTACGCAGAAACGCTGGTGCGGCGCAGCTGGAATCGACCAGGTCAGCGTGCTTTCAGACCACAAAGATGTCGATTTTGGTAGCAAATATGGCTGCCTGCTCAAAGATCAGCGAATATTGCGGCGCGCAGTATTTGTGATCGACAAGCGCGATCAAGTTGTCTATGTTGAGTACATGCCTGCTATTGGAGAGGAGCCGGCATACGAGCAAGTCTTGGAAGCTGCTGAGGAAGCCCTTTCGAATTGATAAGGTCGGAGTGAAAGAATGAAAGAGATTGATCTAAAACCTGAAAAACCCCCGGTTTGGTATTCTTCTACAAATCCTGAGGGTGGGTTGAACCATTTTCATTTAAGGATGAGCCAACGCACTCGTGTCTGGAGCCCCCCGACGGATGTTTATGCAACCGATGAGACGGTTGTTGTGCGGGTTGAAGTGGCTGGAATGCAAAACGCGGAGTTTGCAATCTCATTGGATGGTTCCCTATTGACCGTGCAGGGTTATCGACCGGACCAGCCCCAACGAAGAGCGTACCATCAGATGGAAATCCGTTTTGGGGAGTTCATCTCACGAGTCAAATTGCACTGGCCAGTTGATCAAAATGGTATTGATGCAAAATATGAAGATGGCTTTCTACATATTGTCCTACCGAAAGCAAAGCCTCATCAAGTTGAGATAGGGGAGTAGACGATTATGCCCGCATCTCGTTGGAACTCAGACCTCATGGAATTGCTGTCATGGTTCGATGAAGGGGATTTGAATATTGATGAATTCTTGCTTCACCCCATAGTCACCCGTGTTGGCGGAGAAGAGGATAGCCCCGAAGCAGATATCGAGATCCTTCAGGATGGTGACCCGATTCCCGATGTCTTACCGATCTTGCCTCTGCGAGGGTTGGTGGTTTACCCAGAAACAGCAGTACCACTGACCATCGGTCAACCGCGTTCTATTCGCCTGGTTGATGATGTTGTATCTGAAGATAACCGCTTGATTGGTCTGGTCGCATCCCGCAAACCGGAGCTCGAAGCCCCAGAACCCGAAGATCTCTATACGGTTGGCAGTGTAGCTACAGTGCATCGAATGCTGCGCGCCCCAGATGGAACCATTCGTTTGTTGGTGCAGGGGATGGCGCGCTTTAGGGTTGTTGAATATATCCAAACAGAACCTTATCTCAAGGCCCAGATCGAGTTAATCCCTGAGATCGAAGAAGAGGATCTCGAAGTCGAGGCCATGGCGCGCAATGCGCGTGATCAATTCCAGCGGATTGCCGATATGATCCCTTCCTTGCCGCGGGAACTGGTCGAATCCGTTTTGCTGCTGGACGACCCTCTACAGACAGTCTACACAATTGCTAATTTTCAGCGCATTGAACTCGAGGAAGCCCAAACCCTCTTAGAGTTAGAAACCGTTGCTGAGAAGTTGCAAAAGCTTATTGGTATCCTAGCTCACGAGGCTGAGGTTTTGGAAATTGGCCAAAAGATCCAGAACGAAGCGCGCTCGGAAATTGAGAAGGTACAGCGAGAGTATTTCTTACGCGAACAACTCAAGGCCATTCAGCGCGAATTGGGCGAGGGAGATGAGCAATCTGCCGAGGTCGATGAATTCCGCGAGAAAATAGACCAAGCCAAGATGCCCGAGGAGGCTGATAAACAAGCTCGCCGTGAACTAGACCGCATGTCGCGCCTGCCCACTGCTGCTGCGGAATATGGCGTCATCCGCACGTATTTGGACTGGCTGGTCAGCCTGCCCTGGTCAGTATCGACAAAGGACAATTTGGATATCACTCATGCCCGTGAGGTACTCGATGAAGATCACTATGGGCTTGAGGACATCAAAGAGCGCATTTTGGAGTTCCTGGCTGTACGCAAGTTGCGACAGGAGCGATTCGAAGAGTTCGCTGAAGATGGTGATGAGTACGATGACGAGATTCGTCGCTTGCGCGAGGGTGTGATCCTATGTTTTGCCGGACCTCCTGGGGTTGGTAAAACATCCCTGGGGTGTTCCATTGCCCGCTCGTTAGAACGCGAATTCATCCGCATATCATTGGGCGGTGTGCGGGATGAAGCGGAAATCCGTGGGCATCGACGCACCTACATCGGTGCGCTGCCGGGACGCATTTTGCAGGCTTTACGTCGGGTCGAATCTCATAATCCAGTTTTCATGCTGGATGAGATCGATAAGCTATCCCAGGGCTTTCAGGGCGATCCCGCCTCAGCCCTTTTGGAAGTCTTGGACCCAGAGCAGAATGCTGAATTTCGCGATCACTACCTGGAAGTGGCCTACGATCTCTCCGAGGTAATGTTCATTACCACGGCAAACCGCCTCGATACCATACCGCGTCCCTTGCTCGACCGGATGGAGGTCATCCAACTCTCTGGATATACCGAAGGCGAAAAGAAAGAAATTGCCAAGGGATATCTGATCCCACGCCAACTGCGCGAGAACAGCCTGCGTGAAAACGAGGTCACCTTCGAGGATGAAGGCCTAGAGGAGATCATTCGTTTCTACACACGTGAAGCCGGAGTACGCAACCTCGAACGCCAGATCGGTGCAGTTTGCCGAAAAGTCGTCACGCGCATTGCCTCTGGGGAAGATGACGGTGCCATTGAAATAACACCTGAGCAGATCCATGAATTTCTAGGGCGGCCCAAATTCCGTGATCTCGAAGAGATCGCTCAACGGACATCTTTGCCGGGAGTGGCCACCGGGTTGGCATGGACCCCAACTGGTGGTGATGTCTTGTTCATCGAGGCTACTCAGATGCCTGGCGCGAAGGGCTTCCAACTCACTGGATCCCTGGGTAATGTGATGAAGGAATCTGCCAAGGCTGCGCTTTCTTATGTGCGTTCGCAAGCCCCCAATTTGGGCCTGGACGAAGGCTTCTTTTCAGAGGCGGATTTTCATTTGCATATTCCCGCAGGCGCTCAACCCAAGGATGGGCCTTCTGCAGGTGTGACCATGGCTACAGCCATCGTCTCTCTGGTTTCCGGCCGTCCTGTGCGCTCCGATGTCGGCATGACCGGAGAGATCACCCTGAGAGGTAAAGTGATGCCGGTGGGTGGCATCAAGGAGAAAGTGTTGGCTGCACATCGTGCTGGCCTCAAAACTGTCTTGCTTCCTCAGCGCAACGAAGATGATCTGGAAGATCTGCCTGACGAGGTCCGAGAGGCGATTGAATTTGTCTTATTGGATTGCGCGGACGATGCAATAGAGGCTGCCTTAGAGCCAGCTCCCAAACCAAAAAAGAAGCGCAAGAGTAAAGCCGCCTCCACGAAAGCAAAGAAGGATGTCGACGAATAGTTGAATGGAGATTTAATGAGTAAAGTAATGCTCATTGATGACGATTTTGCAGTAGTCGATCTTTTGAAAACATTATTAGATATGGAAGGCTACATCGTCATCCCCTATTTTTTGGAGGGCGACATCATTGAATCCATCCAGCAGAATGAGCCTGATGTGGTGTTGATGGATGTGTATTTACAGACATCCCCTGACAATGAATTGGAGGGTTTGAATATACTGAGTCAGATCCGAGAAGATCCAAAGCTTTCGGGGATAAAGGTGATTTTATCTTCGGGAATTAATTTTCATTTGGAGAGTGAGGAAGCAGGAGCGGATGGATTCTTGCTAAAACCCTATATGCCTGAAGAATTGCTTGGACTAATTAATCAAGTTTTATCGTAATGGAATAACCATCAGAAAAAATCATACATGCATAATTTGATAATCCAGGATGGAAAGATCGGAAACCTAAGGATTATCGTATTCTGATTATTACCATATTGAGAGTGATATAGTGACAAAAAGAAGATCACGTACCACAATGAAGTGGTACACAATGGATTTACATCTACATACCCCAGCCTCGAGTGACTATCAGCAATCAAATGTCAGTTTCTTGGATATTCTGCAAACGGCGGAAGCGCGCGGTTTGGATATTGTGGCCATAACTGACCACAATACCGTCGCGGGATACCGCAAAATGCATGAAGAGATCCAGCAGTTAGAGATGCTCAAACAATTGAAGCGCCTGCTGCCCGAGGAGCAATCCCGCCTGGATGAGTATAGCCGACTGCTAAAGCGGGTGATGGTTTTACCAGGATTCGAGTTTACTGCCACATTCGGGTTTCACATTTTGGCAATTTTTTCGCCTGACAAACCGCTGCGTGAAATTGAACACATCCTTTTAGATTTGAACATCCCAGCCGATCAATTGGATGAGGGTTCTGTGACGGTTGGGGCAAGCGCAGACGTTTTGGCGGCTTATCAAAAGATCAATGCCGCGGGCGGATTAGCCATAGCTGCCCATGCAAATTCGAATAATGGCGTTGCTATGCGCGGTTTCCGCTTTGGCGGTCAGACTAAGATCGCT
The DNA here is from genome assembly GCA_964438295.1 of uncultured Anaerolineales bacterium. Taxonomy (GTDB): domain Bacteria; phylum Chloroflexota; class Anaerolineae; order Anaerolineales; family UBA11858; genus NIOZ-UU35. The sequence goes on along the minus strand of CAYTKR010000035.1, from coordinate 35,427 downwards.
TATACCCAGGATCCAAACCTGCATGCCCTGGAGGTAACCGACCTCGATCGCAAAGGACGGCATAGCACGGCCGGATTTTTCAGCGGCACCAAACCCGAATACCCCCGGAGAATGCATTGCATTCAGGGCTCAGATGCCCATCGATTGGAGACGGACTCTTCTCGACGGAAGAACCTTGGCATTGGAGACCGCGCAACCGATGTGCGTCTTCCAGAGCTCTCTTTTGACGCCCTAAAAAAACTATTTATTGGCAATGACTTTGCCCGCACTCGCCCTCATCGTCAGAAGGCCGAACCTGCCTTTGACTTCGTTCAAGCAGCGCGTGACGAAGGGGCAAATATTGTCCAGGATTTCCACGAAAGTATGACCATTCGCGGTGGCAAGCTCTATGCGATCATCGCAGATGTGTGCGCATTTGCCAATACCAACGGGGGCACGATCTATATTGGTATGCATCGCGATCCCAAGCGCAGCGTAGTAGGCGTGAATTCGAAAAATCAAGAGATCGCCAAGTTAGAAAAAGAAATCAGCGACCGCATCAGCCCTGAGCTGACATGCAACCTGGATGCGCACAAATTCCGCAGTAAGGATATTATCCGCGTGCTCATCCCACGCGGAGATGATCCTCCCTATGCTGTGGATGAGAGCAAAATCTACCTGCGCACCGAGGCGGAAACTGGCATGGCCGTGCGAGATGAGATCGTCGAACTTGTTTTACGAGGACAGCCCGATCGCAAGCTGGTGACCCAAACTGCAGTTGCTGAGGATGCCATCCCTGTGCCACAAGCAAGCGGGAAACCCGAATCTGAAGTTGATCCTGCTGCGGCTCCGCGTACAGGGGTTGAAATTGTAACCGTAGAAGAGCGTCAGGGGGTGCGATATTACACCGTGCGTGATTTGCGCAATAACAACGTTGTCAAGAATGTTACCCAAAAGTCGGCCCGCAAACTTTGGCACTATGCCGTCACCCAGTATGACAAGGTATCCAAAGATCCAAAATCGGGGGTTGAATGGCAGGGCGATATGGGATTACTGACTGAACAGAAAATTGGCAACTTCAGCCGTTACGATTTGATTCAACGCGATGCTGTGGGAAATTACCGCTTCTACTTTGGCGTTACCGATGACGGCATTGGCGAAAACTGGCAGCGGGTCGTCCACATTAGTGAGGATTGAGCGTGGAATTACGCTTCGCGATCCTTACAGTTTCGGACCGATCAGCGCGTGGAGAACGACCAGATGCCTCTGGACCTGCACTGAAGAAGAGGGTTGAATCCCAAGGCTGGCATGTGTTGAATGAGGAGATCGTCCCTGACGATGTTCTGGTTTTGCAGGATACGTTGTCAAATTGGGCTGATGGACGCCAGTTTGACGTGATCCTGACCACCGGAGGGACGGGATTCGCCCCCAGGGATGTTACTCCTGAAGCTACTCAGGCTGTGATCCAGAAGTCCGCTCCAGGCCTGGCCGAGGCGATGCGCCTGGCAAGTTTGCAGATCACTCCGCATGCCATGCTTTCCCGGGGAATTGCTGGCATCCGAGACCGCACTTTGATCATCAATTTGCCCGGAAGCCCTAAAGCTGCGCTGGAGAACTTGGATGTGGTCATTCCCGTGCTGCCGCATGCGGTGGAGTTGCTGCAAGAAGACGCAGGGGCCGAGGCAGGGCATCAAATCTGAGCGTTTACAGGAATACAAAATGAGTGATAATCATAGTCAGCCCCTGTCGTTTGGCAGGGGCTGACTTTCTTGGCGAGTATGGAGAAAGAAGATTAAACATTGAACCAAAGCTAAAGTTCAACGAATGCGAGTTGGTTAGGCTCCCTGAGGTTCCAAATTCACCTGAGGAATGTGCTCCAGGGCTTCATCAATCGCTTCTTGGGGGTACTCGTAGTTTTGTAACTCACCGCCCAAATATGCCTGATAAGCCGATAAATCGAAGTGGCCATGCCCGGACAGGTTGAAGAGAATGACCCTCTTCTCGTCCTTTTCCTTAGCATCCAGGGCTTCATCGATAGCAACGCGCACAGCGTGGCTTGTTTCGGGCGCTGGAACAATGCCTTCAGTTTTTGCGAAAAGCACAGCAGCATCGAAGGTGGCTAATTGAGGGGTTGCTACAGCCTCGATGTATCCGGCGTCGTAGAGGGCGCAGATACTCGGTGCCATACCGTGATACCGCAAACCGCCGGCATGGATGGGTGGTGGTACGAACCTATGTCCAAGTGTGAACATCTTGACGATCGGTGCCATCTTTGCTGTATCGCCATAATCGAAGGCGTAAGGACCTTTGGTCAACGTTGGGGTGGCAGTGGGCTCTACAGCGAGAAAACGAGTGTCTTTGCCATTGACCAGGTTTTCGCGTAGGAAGGGGTATGCGATCCCGGCAAAGTTTGAACCGCCACCTACACAGCCAATGACTACGTCGGGGTATTCATCCGCCATATCCATCTGCTTGATCGCTTCCTCACCAATGATGCTCTGGTGAGTGAGCACATGATTGAGCACCGATCCCAGGCTGTATTTTTTACTGCCACCAGATGTAGCTGCCACCTCTACAGCTTCAGAGATGGCGATACCCAAGGATCCGGTGCTATCAGGGTTATCTGCGAGCACAGATTTGCCAAATTGCGTACGATCGGTGGGGCTGGCGAACACCTCGGCTCCATAGGTTTCCATCAGGACACGCCGGTATGGCTTTTGCTGGTAGGACACTTTGACCATATAAACTTCGATAGGTAAATCGAAGAAGTTACCCGCCAGGGACAGAGCGGAACCCCACTGGCCAGCGCCAGTTTCGGTCGTTAGAGCGCCAGTGCCCTCAACTTTGTTGTAATAGGCCTGGGCAATTGCCGTATTGGGCTTGTGACTGCCAGAGGGTGAAACCCCTTCATGTTTGTAGTAAATGTGTGCTGGAGTGCCGAGAGCTTTTTCTAACCTGCGAGCCCGGATCAATGGAGTGGGCCTCCAAAGTTTATAGATCTCACGAATTTCTTCAGGGATGTCGATATACTGGTCGGTGCTGACTTCCTGCATGATCAATTCCATGGGGAAGAGGACCGAGAGGAAATCAGGCGTAACGGGCTCTTGAGTCTGGGGATGCAGCACAGGAGTAGGTGGCACGGGGGAATCAGCATTGATGTTGTACCAAGTTTTCGGTAAGTCACTCTCGTTGAGTAAGAATTTAGTTTGAGACATAATTTTTTCTCCTTATAATTGTGGCAGCTCGGTGGAGCGAATTTGCGATAATTGAACTCCACCGTGCCAATTTATTAGACGAGTGCCAGGCCTCGCACGGGGTCATTCCCTTGCAAGGCTTTCGCATAGGCATAACTAGGCAACCCCATCGCCTCTCGCACTAGCAAGATTGTCTCTTGTGCTTCGGCGCGCATTCGCTGGGTGCCTTGGGCGAGGATATTGTTTACCAGATCAGGATCACGCTCGATCAGAGTCCGTCGCTCCCGTATGGGATCTAGGAAAGCGTTCAGGACGCGTACCAATTTCTGCTTGACTTCTACATCCCCTACTTTGCCGGTTCGATAGCGTTCCTTCAGTTCAACAACTTCTGCGAGATCTGGATTGAAGGCTTCGTGGTAGACGAACACTGGATTGCCTTTTACCTGACCGGGAGTGTCAGCACTGAGCCGGTTGGAATCGGTGAACATATCCATCACTTTACGTTCGACAGTGGGAGCATCATCGCTGAGGAATATGGCATTTCTCAGGCTTTTGCTCATCTTGGCGAGGCCATCTGTGCCAACCAGTGTGCCTTCGATCTGGTATTCGGGGATTGGGAAGATTTCAGCATACATATGATTGAACCTCCGGGCTAGTTCGCGCGCCAGTTCGAGATTAGCCCGGTTATCAGCGCCAACGGGAACGAGATCGGCACGTGGCAACAAGATATCTGCGGCCATGAGGACCGGGTATCCCAATAATCCAAAAGGCTGTGTTTTTAGCTCTGCAGCCTTGGTCATAACCTTCAAGGATGGGATTCGTTCCAGGCGCGGTACGCTGACAAGCATCTCCAAAAGTGTGTTCAATTCAAAGATCTCTGGGATGATGCTTTGCACGAAGATGGTGCTTATGTTGGGATCAATGCCTATTGAGAGGTAATCCAATACCAGGTTTTGAATATTCTCCTTCAGTTGGGCGATATGTCGTTTCTGGGGGCGCGTGGTGAGGGTGTGTAGATCGGCGATGATGAAAAAGCAATCAAACTCTTTTTGCGCCTTTACACGGTTGGCTAGACTGCCAACGTAGTGCCCTAGATGAAGCGCCCCTGTAGGGCGATCCCCGGTAAGTAAGCGTTTTTTCATAAATTTCTCCTTTTCCTTCACCCATCCCCAGCCAACTCTTCCCATTTCCTGATCTGAGATGGAAAGGGAGAAACTGCAAAGGGGTAGGGAGTTGGGGCACAAAAAAGCCCTCGTCCACAAAGGGACGAGGGCCATAGGCTCCCGTGGTGCCACCCAAATTAGGCTGGTAGGTTAACCAAAAATCCCGTCGGTGATGCGACGGGAAAAACTTGCTTGTGTAGCCCAAAGGCCAGCCTCACTCGATGAGGTACGGCGGATAACCGCGATACCTTTTACCTTGATAACGGTGGCAACTCCGGCACAGGTTACTTTCCAAAGCGGGGCTTTGGAGTTCGCCCTGCAACTCTGAGGCCCATTCGGCGCCGGCGTGCGGACAAGGATCACACCTTTTCCTTGCTCTCTGGACCGTCGGTTCGACGCGTACTATTCCTCTTCACAGTTTTTCAGTTTTTATATGTTGGCGCAGTTTATACCGTAGGAGATCGGGTTTGTCAAGTAACTCGTATTCAAGTTGAAACGAAAATTCAAACACCTTGTGCCTTGCTAAAGGCAGCCCTTCGGGCAGGCGCGCAGAGCGATGAAAGACGAGAATGAATTCTTCGATGATTTTGTCTAAACTTTATCCAGAAGGCAAATCTCGAGATATTCATATCCAAACCTTAGATTTTTTGTTGGAAATACGATTGCATTTGAAAATTCCTGACAAATTTGTAGGTATGTATAGGTATATTTTTCATGGAAATTACCACAATTATGCTAAAATTAGTAGCGCCGGGGTACTACCATTATGTGCGAGGGAACTCTCGCAAGAGGAGAATTATATGGCTGAAAAAGAAACCATGCTTAAACTGATGCGCTTCTGGCTGTTCGGCACATTCATCATCCTTTTCACTGCAGTAACGGTTTATGTGGGCGGGGCGCTGGGGACCGGCCTGGCGATATTTAGCGAATTGTATTTCTGGCTGGCAATTGTAATTACTGCCGCTTTATGTGTGTTGTGGTATTTCATTTACAAGTGGTATCTAGACAAGAAAGTATAGCGAGTCATACTTTATCCCCCGGCCCTAACCTGACGAAGCAAAGAGCTCATGCTTCGTCAGGTTTATTTTTTAAGCGAAAGGGCGTAATCCACGCGCCCTTTCGCAACTCCAGCGCATGAGCGCTGGAGAAAGCGATGAGAAGAATTTTTCGAAGGGCGTAATCCACGCGCCCTTTCGTCCCTTGTGCTCATGCACAGGGGTGAGGCGATGGCGGAGAGGAAAACGCCTCGCCTCTAAACTCCAGCGCATGAGCGCTGGAGAAAGCGATGAGAAGAATTTTTCGAAGGGCGTAATCCACGCGCCCTTTCGTCCCTTGTGCTCATGCACAGGGGTGAGGCGAGGCATTTTCATTGAAGGGCGTAATCCACTTTCTTTCAATCCCTCCAACTATTGAATATCTTCTAAAACCTTGCGGGCGATGACCATCCGTTGGACTTCGCTGGTGCCCTCCCCAATAGTCATCGCGCGGGCATCCCGGTACAACCGTTCGACAGGGTACTCACGCGAGTAACCATATGCACCATGGATCTGAATGGCATTATAGGCGACTCGCTCAGCCATTTGCGTAGCAAAAAGTTTGCCCATCGCGCCTTCTTTGGTAAAAGGTTTGCCCTGATCTTTTAGCCAGGCAGCATAATAGACCATCATGCGCGCAGCATGGATCTCTGTGCCTGCTTCAGCCAGCATCCATTGCAGGGCCTGGTGTTGCGAGATCGGGGCTCCGAATGATTGGCGTTCTTTGGCATAGCGTACGGCTTCCTCGAGAGCGGCTTGCGCGATGCCTACTGAGATCGCTCCAATGCTGATGCGGCCACCGTCAAGTGTTTTAAGCGTTTGATGTAATCCGTGTCCCTGCTCGCCAAGCAGATTCCCGCGCGGGACTCGGACATTATCGTAGGTGATTCCATGGGCGTGGCTGCTACCCAAGCCCATCTTCTTTTCGTGCGGCGCGACGTATAAGCCTGGAACATCGATCGGGACGATGATCATGCTCATCGAATGGGAGCCGCCCGTGGAGTCAGTTCGAACCAGTGTGGTGATGTAATCAGCATCTCCAGCGTTCGTGATCCAGGCTTTAGAGCCGTTGATTACCCATTCATCCCCATCAAGGGTAGCCTGGGTTTTGATTCCCTGTAGGTCAGAGCCAGCCCCAGGCTCGGTGAGTGCCAGGGAGATCAGTTTGCCCTCTCCATTAACAGCATTTGGGAGATATTTTTCTTTTTGCTCTTCGGTGCCGAACATTGCAATGGGTGCGCAACCCAATCCAGTGTGCGCAGCGATATTCAAAGCTGTCCCGCCGTCGCCCCACCCCAATTTCTCAATAGCAATTGCCGCACTGATGGCGTCCACCCCTGAGCCACCATATTCTTCAGGAGTAGTTATGCCCAACAAGCCCAAGGGTCCCATTTTTTTGATAGCGGGCCAGTTTAGCTCTTCCTTTTCGGCGTATTCTGCGGCCTGAGGTTTAACTTCCTGAGCGATGAAATCATGAACGGCTTTTTTCCACATGCGCTGTTCTTCGGTGAGTTGAAAATCCATGGAGCCTCCTTTAGAAAAAAATAAGCCCCTAAAGGTTTCAAAAATCTTTAGGGGCTGAATGGTTAGGGGTTCATCTCATACAAGTCTTTGAGAGAGTAAACATGCTCCTCCCAAACTTGTGAATAGCGTTCCTCGTCTACATCGGATTTGCAGATCATGCGCTGGCAGTACTCCAATTGTGCGGGTGTACTACTGGGTTTACTGTAGAGCTGAAGTGAGAACTTCGAGAAATCTCGCACCATGAAATCGAAAATTTGATCGATCAGCGGTTCATCGATATCATAGATGGGAGCGTTCTCGAGGATCAGTTGCCCATAAACAACCAGTGCAAACAATTCTCCCAAGGCTAACAAGAAATCGATATCCTTTCGCTGGACTTCATCAGGGGTTGCCATGGCTAGGAATTCTTTAAATATGGCAACTTGTTCTTTGAAAATTCCAATATTCGGGAGATCATAGGCATTATAGGCAATCTGGTAATCATGGAAGGTGATCTTGCTCAGACCTCGGGCTGGTCCCTGGTCGAAGAGGAAATCATCATTCCTGGGTTGGTCCTGCCTGGGGAGATGGGCATATTCAGTGGGATTGAAGAAATAATTTGGCATGAACTTGACAATCAAGGCGATGTTGACATGCACAGTGCCTTCGAGTTTAGGCAGCGCCCGGATGTCACGCGCAGCCATCTCGAAGTATGTATCGCGTTCGAAGCCTTTCGCCGCGATCACATCCCAGAGCAAGTTGATGACATCTTCTCCTTGTGTGGTGACCTTCATCTTGACCATGGGATTGTAGAGCAGGTAGCGGCGGTCTTCTGGTGATGCTGCGCGCATATAGTCCGCAGCGCGCAATGTGAAGAGCTTCATGGCCACCAGGCGGGCATAGGCGTCCGTGAACATCTGCCTGACATGCGGGAAGTCAGTCACATACATGTTGTACAAGCGCCGATTGGCGGCGTGATTAATGGCTTCATAGAGCGCATGGGTGCAGATGCCGATGGAAGCCCAACCCAAATTGTATTTTCCTACGTTGACAGTATTGAGCGCTGAATTCCAAGCAGCCTGTCCTAGAGATAGAACTTCATCCTCGGCGATAGGGTAATCCTTGAGCACATACTGGCCGACATAATTCTGGCTGGCAGTGACGTTCTTGATCAGGTCGTATTCGTCTTGCCGATAATCTGCTACGAAGAATACGTATTCGTCTGTGCCAGTTATTTTTCCAAAAGTGGAGACCATAGGTGCAGAGTTGGCATTGCCAATGTAGTATTTCTCGCCATTGGCCAGATAGTTGCCATTCGGTTGGGGGGTTAGACTCATCTCAGTTGAATAAATATCCGCACCGTGTGCACGTTCAGAAAGACCAAACGCAAAAACAGCTCCCTCCCGTAGGAGATGAGCTGCGTTTTCTTTCAAGGCTTCATTTCGACTCATCCAAATGGGACCAAGACCAAGGATGCTGACCTGCCAGGTGTACCAATAGGCCAACCCGTAAAAGGCCAAGATCTCATTAAACTCACAATTCCGCCAGGTATCCCAACGATAGTTTTCATCTAAGCCATAGTTTGCGGGGGTCAGCAATGTGGCGAAGATCTTTTCTGATTTGATGAATTCGAGGAATTCGCCGTACCAGATTCGGGAATGATCGTCTTCCTTGATTTTCTTTTTTCCCCGACCCTCAAACCAGGCAATGGTTTTGCGCATGATCTGCGCAGAGTGCTCATCGGGATAGCGACGTTGGTGTTCTTTGGGATTGAGCAGGAACATGGCGCGCTCCTTTGCGTTGGTGATGGTTGGATAACATAAAAAATTATATCACCAGGGGATAATCTGCGTGTATCATCGAAATTGACTTTCCAGGAATCGCTGTGGAAGTTGGCGTTCAACACGGAGATCCCGGTGACCCTCGAAACATAAATGTAGTTGATTCGGATCTCGTGCTCTTTGATGTGTTATAGTTTCTAGATACGAATGCAAGGAGAAACACAATGACAACGAAGCCTGTAATTCTGATAACGGGGGCATCCTCTGGAATTGGCCGGGCCTGCGCCCAGCTCTTTGGAACCCAGAAGGGGTACCGCGTTGTTTTGGCTGCTCGCCGTCTCGCTCGGTTAGAGGAAATAGCAAATGAAATTCGCACATCGGGGGGTGAAGCCCTCCCAATTGCAACGGATATCAGCCAAATCGATCAAATACAGCGTTTGGTAGAACACACCTTGAAGGAGTATGGCCAGATCGATGTCTTACTCAATAATGCCGGGTTTGGTCGCACCAAGTGGCTGGAGCAGTTAGACCCCACCAGGGAAATCGAACTTCAATTGCAGGTCAATCTTTCGGGAGTTATTCAGACTAGCCGAGCGGTCCTCCCGCAGATGATCGAGCGCAAATCAGGTCAAATTATCAATATGGCATCGGTAGCTGGCTTGACGGGAACCCCGACCTATACTATCTATGCGGCGACCAAGTTTGGTGTGCGCGGCTTTACCGAGGCCCTGCGACGTGAAGTGAGTATATGGGACATCCATGTGACTGGGATCTATCCAGGCAGCGTGAGCACTGAATTTCAGCAGCATATGGGTGCAGATCGCAAAACCGGCATCACTACCCCCCAATTTTTGCGTTTGACGCCGCAGGATGTCGCTCAGGCGGTCTATCGGACCGTGCAACGCCCGCGCCGGATGGTCATCATCCCCTGGTTTATGTGCTTCAGTTACTGGTTAAATCTCCTCTTCCCAGGATTGATGGATTTTGTGATCACCCATACTTTCACCAAGCGTGAGAGAAACTAAAAAGGTGCCTGCAGCTCTTTAAGCCGCAGGCACCTTTTTTCTCTTGCCTAACAACGGGGGTCAGGCAAGTTGTCTAGATCATTCCTCGGTGGGGTCTTCAGGGATTTCGAGTTCGGGCTCCACTGAATCCGCTTCAACTTCAGCTGGCTCTTCGACCACACTTTCTGGCTCGCTGATATTTTGAAGTGCCATGATACCATTACGAGCTTGATTGAGTAAGCGCTCCAGCTCGACTTCCATGCGCGAAAGAGTTTGGATTACATAATTATCGGCTTCACGGCGGGTGTGTTCCGCTGTGATCTCGGCTTGTTTCAGGACTTCATCGGAGCGCGCTTTGGCAGCGTGGACTACGGCATCACGCTCGACCAGTTGCTGGCTCTTTTCTCTTGCTAAGTCTACAGTACGTTTGGCTTCTTCCTGGGCTTGAGCCAGGATGCGGTCGCGTTGTGTGAGCACCTGTTGGGCTCGTTTGACCTCCTCTGGGATCGTCACCCTCATCTGGTCGATTAAATCCAGCATTCGATCTTCATCCACGATCACATTGTGGGTGAGAGGAATGGGGCGACTTTCGTTAAAGAGTTCTTCTAATCGGTCTACGAGGTGCAAAATATCCATGCGGCTCCTCCCTCAGAGGGGTCCAGTGGATTTATCTATAAAGTTGCAAGATCTGATCCAAGATTACACGGAAGTGATTGATTAGTCAAGTAGGCTGCCGCGGAGGAAAGTTTAATCTCGTAGTGAGGAGGTGGGAACAATGTCCTGCTCTTCGCCCAATTCGTTGAAACGCTCAGTAAGGGCAGCCTTGACATGCGGCGGGACCAGGCTGCTGACATCGCCATTTAGCGAGGCGATCTCGCGCACGGTTGCACCGGATAAAAAGGTGTGTTCCTCATGGGTGATCAAAGCCACGACTTCGATTTCGGGGTTAAGGCGATGGTTGGCTAACGCCATGCGGAATTCGAATTCGAAATCAGAAAAAACGCGCAAACCTCGCACAATGACTTGGGCTCCAATCTGGTTGCAATATTCAACCGTCAATCCGCTGTAGCCGGTTACCTTGATCTTATGGTCTTCTTTAAAGACTTCTCTAGCAAGCGACATGCGTTGCTCGGGTGAGAAGAGTAATGTTTTTAGTGGGCGGTCATATACAGCTATGATAATTTCATCGAAGAGGCGTGATGCCCGATAGGCGATATCGATGTGCCCGTAATGGATAGGGTCAAAAGTGCCTGGAAAAACTGCTCTAATCATTTTAAGACCTTCGGTAGCGATGTTTTCCCGGAAACTCCGAAGTTTCCGGGAAAACGCGTAAATTGATTTAGCTGATATCTCCGCTTCCTTGCCTCCAGAAGCGTTTGAGCGCTCCCGCAAGCTGTTGGTGTTCAGCCTGGATTAGCGCAGGGTCGCGTTTGAACATTGCCTGGGCGTGTTCACGAGCCTTCTGGATGAGTTTTACATCGGTCAGGCTGGCCAAGCGTAACTCGGAAAATCCTGCCTGCCGAGTACCCAAAAACTCGCCTGGACCACGCTGTTCTAAGTCTCTTTCAGCCAGCACAAACCCATCATTGGTCTCTGCCATCGCTTGCAAGCGTTCATTTTCAACTGCGTCGGCTTTGCTAGGGATTAGAAGACAATAAGATTTGGCCTTCCCACGGCCAACTCGGCCACGGAACTGGTGCAGTTGCGCCAGGCCAAAACGATGCGCACCTTCGATGAGCATCACCGTGGCGTTGGGAACATCCACACCGACCTCCACCACGGAAGTCGACACCAGGATATCGATCTCTCGATCGCGGAATTTGGCCATGACGGCATCTTTCTCGCTGGGTGTGAGGCGCCCATGCAGCAACCCTACCTTCATATTGGGGAAGATCGTCTTTTGCAAAGAAGCGTGCTCTTCCACGGCAGCTTTTTCTTCACTTTTGTCGCTTTCTTCGACCAGGGGATAGATAATGAATGCTTGATGCCCAGATTCCACCTGGCGACGGATCATGCCATATGCACGCTCGCGCTCTTTGGGGTATAGGACATGGGTTTCAATAGCTTGCCGTCCTGGGGGCATTTCGTCGATGACAGAGACATCCAGGTCGCCGTATACTGTCAGAGCCAACGAGCGCGGGATCGGAGTGGCAGTCATCACCACAAGATGGGGATTGCTACCCTTCGTTCGCAAGGCCGCGCGCTGCTTTACGCCGAACCTGTGCTGCTCATCGATCACTGCCAGTTGCAGGTCGTGGAACTCAACCGGGTCCTCGATGAGTGCATGGGTGCCAATGACAACGCTGATCTCGCCATTTGCCAATCCAGCCCGAATTTCAATCTTTTCGCTTTCTGTGGTTGCCCCCACCATCAAATGGATCTGTTCGGGTGTCAGCGGTCCACCATTCTGGGTAAGCATCTGCAATAGGTTCTTGTAATGCTGTTCAGCCAGAATGCTGGTTGGTGCCATAAACGCGGCTTGTGAGCCCTGATCGCAGACTAACGCAATGGCGAGTGCCGCGATGACGGTCTTGCCCGAGCCGACATCACCCTGAATTAATCGGTTCATGGGACGGCCGGATGCCAGATCATTAATCACATCATCCAAAGTGCGCCGCTGAGCATTGGTTAGGGTGAAGGGCAATTTCTTCAAATGGCTGGCCAGCCAGCCGTCGTCGACCCGGTATATATTTGCCGAATGCTCTCCCCAGTTCTGTTTCTGTTGCAGAACACCCAGTTGCAATAAGAAAATTTCATCGAATGAGAGTCGGTGGCGAGCTTCTTCGAGTCGTTCCCAAGATGATGGATAGTGGATTTGTTTCAAAGCCGAGGCTAAGTTCATCAACTCTGCTTCATCGAGCAAGGAAACGGGTAGGGGATCGTGAACTTTTGGCGCCCAATCGGTCACCACAGCATGGAGCTTATTGCGCAACCACTTTTGTGTGATCTTGGCAGTCAACGGGTAGACGGGCACAATCCCTTCGGACATCAGATTTTTCTCTTCGACCGGCGTCCACTCGGGGTTGTTCATAGTCAACCGTCCCAGGTATTGATCGGTTTGCCCGGAGACTACGATCTGCATCCCCTGTCTTAATCGTTTTTTGATCCAGGGTTGGTTGAACCAGGTTACTCGCATGGCGGCGCTGCCGTCGTGAAGGACCGCTTCTGTCAGTTTTGTGCGGCCGCCGCGTGTATCCCTGCTGCTCACCGAATTGATCGTTCCGATTACGCTGACCTTTTCCCCGTACCCTAAACGATTGATAGGCTTCATTTTGGAGTAGTCGTCATAACGGTGAGGGAAATGGTAGAGCATATCGCCCAAGCTGCGGATATCCAATCGTTCGAGCGTTTCGGCATACTTTGGGCCGACATGCTTCAAGGTGGTAACACTGGCGTTGAGATCAGCGGCTTCTCCAGGGGAGAGCTGTGGACGTAGCCTGGGGGGGGATTCAGGTTCTGGGGGTTCGGCTACCAGCTCAGAAGGAGTCTGCTCAACCGCCTCTTTGGGGGTAGGCTTTGCTTGGGGGGGTGAGGTTTCAGCGGGCGCAGGACGTACTTCGGGTGGTTTTTCTTCTCCCAACTCACGTTGGATGCGATTCCATAAACCATGCAGGGTTTCTTTGCGCGAATCTTCGCTGAGACGATGGTAATCTCTTAACCGCGTGGTCACGGCCTGGATGATATTTTCTGGCAGGTTATCTATGCGCGCTTCGGCGGACCAGGGTTCGAGCATGCGCTCCAATCCCCCGATGATGGCGTTGTTCTGGTATCCGTTCTTGGCTTCGAGTTTGAAATAGTTGCGGAGTTTTGTGATTGATGGCTTCATTGGGTGTATTTTACCAGTTCGTGATTATTTTAACACTGCCGCAACTCCCAAACCATTCCCTCCGACATGAGTGCCGATGACCGGGGTGACATTGACAACATGGGGTGAGCTGGGTAAATCGAGCTCCATTTCGGCCAGCATTTGGCGGGCATCGGATTCAGCGTTACTGTGCAGGATTGCCATTTGCTCCAGGGGCCCAAGTTTATGAATAAGCTCTTTGAGATGAGCGATCCCCTTGCGGCGAGTGCGAGCCTGGCCTAAATTTAGAACATTGCCATCCTGTACTTCAACAAAAAGTTTAATGCGCAGGAGCGATCCAATGCGAGCGGTAACCCATGAGACGCGTCCACTCCGGCGGATGTTTTCGAGGGTATCTAGCATAGCATAGACGCGGATCTTCTTCTGTAGCACTTTGATTCGCTGCCGGATGGCCTGGATGGAAACATTCTGTGCAATCGCTTCGGCTGCGGCGATCACTTGAAATCCTAATCCCATCGAGATCGATCCGCTGTCGATCACGTGAACTTGCTCGCCGAATGTTTGTGCTGCGACTTTGGCCGTGTTATAGATACCACTCAACTGACTGGACACATGCAAGGAAAAGATAGCCTGGGTACCCTCAAGGAGTAGTTTTTCATAGATTCCATGAAAGGTCCCTGCAGAGGGTGTCGACGTTGTAGGCAAGGTTTCCATCGATGCCATCCTCGTGTAAAAATCTTCCCGAGAGATGCCCTTGCCATCTTCGATGCTTTTGCCATCCATAACAATGATTGCTGGGACAACTTCAATTTCCTGCTGCTGGGAAATAGCTGCGGGAATGTCGGCAGTGCTGTCTGTAACGATCGCGATTTTCATAGAATGGGGGGGTATCACAACAAGGATTTACGGCGTGATACACACGCCGACATCCTGCTGTGTTTACAGTTACTCGACGGAAACGATGAACTGATAGTGCGGCTGACCACCATTCTGGACTTCGATCTCGTGATCGGGATAGGCTTCCCTGATCAGGTCAGCAATTCGGAAGGCTTCTGCTTTAGGAATTTCTGAGCCGTAGAACATGGTAATCAGTTCGTATTCGTCTGCCTGGCATTTTTCCAGGAATTGCAGACAGGCCTCTTGGAGGTTATTAGAAGAGAGGATCAGTTTGCCATTGTGCAAAACGATGATTTCGCCCTCCTGTACTTCAACGCCATCAATTTCTACGCTACGAGTAGCGGTCGTGATCTCGCCGGTTTCGATTTCTTCGAGGGCAGAGGTCATATCCTTGACCACGTTTTCGAACTCCCCATCGGGTATCAGGCGCAACAACGCGCTGAGTCCCTGCGGAATGGTGCGGCTGGGAATAACGGCGGTCTGTTTGACGGTCACTTCAGTGGCAGCTTCGGCTGCCATGATGATATTCTTGTTGTTGGGTAGGATGATGACTTTGTCGGTAGGTAAATTTTCGAAAGCAGCCAGGATATCTTGTGTGCTAGGGTTCATTGTCTGGCCGCCCTCGACGATGGCAGCGGCTCCCAGGCTGGCGAAGACATTGGAAAACCCGCGTCCTGGAGAGACCGTTACGACTGCGATTTGACTAGGCTCTACAGCTGCTAATTTAAGGGGTTGATCCTCTCGCTTGCGCTCGATTTCATCCATTTGAGCGATCAGGTTCTCGATGTGCACTTTAGTGATGGTCCCAATGTTCATGGTGTAGTCGATCGGCTCATAGCGCTTTTCAGTAGGCACATGGATGTGCATGCGGTACATTCCATCGCCCTCACCGATCTGAATGGATGTCCCCATTCCTTCGAGGGCATCGAAGTATTGTTCGAGATTCAACGACTCATTGGGCCGAAAATCGACTACGACCTCGAAATCTTGTCCCGGCTCGACGGTCTGCATGGCGTCATCGAGGTTGAGCGCAGCAAGCGGCTTTACTGTGGCAACTGCCGTATCGAGGGACATGCCCTTCGAAAAGCGTAGCATCCCTTCAATGATGAAGTAAAGGCCCTTCCCGCCAGAATCGACTACCCCGGCGTCTTTGAGCACATCTAACAGCTCTGGGGTTCTCTCGACAGATGCATCTGCCTCTTCGACAACCAGTTCGAGTATCTCAAAAGGGTCTTGGGTCTTTTCCAGGGCTGCCTCAGCAGCGGCAGCGATATCTTTGGATACCGTTAATATCGTCCCTTCAACGGGTCGCACAACGCCTTTATAGGCTGTTTCACTGGCAACTTCAAACGCTTTGGCCAATATTGCCCCGTCAACGATTTGTTGCCCTTCCAAGGCACGCGCGAAGCCTCGCCACAGTTGAGAAAGGATCACGCCGGAGTTGCCTCGTGCTCCCATGAGCGCCCCTTGCGCTAATTCATTGGCGAGCTTGCCGACATGATCTTCAGGAGAATGCTCGATTTCATCATAGGCTGATTGCATGGTCAGCACCATATTGGTGCCTGTATCACCATCGGGAACGGGAAATACATTCAGTGCGTTGACCAACTCTTGGTTCGTTCGAAGCCAGGTCAACCCTGCTGCGGCCAGGTTTTTCAATGCAAGACCATCGATCGGTTGTTGGCGAATCTTCTCTACAAACTCTGACGATGCTTCTGGCTGAGGGGGCGTAGTCATGAATAATTGCTCCTAATAATTACAATCGTGGGTTGAATCAAAAAACTGATAAAGGGTGATGCAACCCAAATTATCTCTCTTAGTCATCAAAATCGCTGATTCGTAAGCCTTGAACGTGAACGTTGATCTCGTTTAGCGGTACCCCCAGAGCTTTTTCTACATGAAAGCGTACCGTATTGGCAACGCTGGTCGCCACAGATTTGATCCGTGTACCATATTGGATGATAATATACATATCGATATTGATACGTTCCCCGGTGAACTGCACCTCAACGCCGTGTGTGGGGTCTTTGATTAAAATGGATGCGATCCCATCGACTGCGCTTTTCGAGGCCATTCCCACCACGCCATACGATTGCAAGGCGGATTGGTAGGCAATCGTGGCAATAGCTTGTGGAGATACGTGGATGCTTCCGGTTTGAGTGGTTTCGTTTGTCATATATTCGCTCGCTTGAAAGAGTATCTAAACTGTGGTAATATCTTCCGGCTTAAACGGATATTATAATACTTTGTAAGTAAAAAAGCTTGAAAGGATTGATGTAAGATGGCTGTTTGTGAAAGTTGCGGAAAAAAGACCACCTTTGGTCGTAGTGTTCCCTGGTCGAAGAAATCAACCCGTCGTAAGTTCAAACCCAATTTGCAGAAAGTCTCGGTTTATGAGGACGGTCGGAAAATTCGGAAAACTTTGTGTACTCGTTGTCTGCGAACTCTAGTTAAGACCGCATAAACGAACGACAATATTTACTAATTTTTTGGGCTTTGACTTGCATCTTTGGCGGGTCAAAGCCCAGAATTATTAACCCCATTTTTCTAACATAGTTGCCAATTTTGTCAAAAAATGTGCGTGTTTGTGGTATGAAATCCGCAAGCACGCACATTTTTTGTTTTTCTGTCATTATGAAATTTTTATTGGAAGACAGAGAAATAGATCCACAGCCAGAAAGGGATCAGGCCGCCGACAGATAGCAATGCGATCAAGCCCAACATTGCGGTAGCCCAATCGATATCTAAGCTGTCCTTGCGCTTTGTGACCGTTCTTCTTATTGGGGGGGTATAAACTGGCGACGGCGTTGGTGCTGGCGAGGGGATTGGCCTTGGCTGTCCAACCCTGGGTGCCGTACGAGGGCGTTCGTTTTGGGCCGGTCTGGTTCTCACAGGTTCAGGGGCTGGAGCAGGCTGTGGTTTCTTCGCAAATGTGATCAACACACGCCCTAATTGGTCGGCTGTACGGTAGCGCGCCGAGGGTTCTTTAGCGAGCACTTTGAGAATGATTCGATCTAAATTCTCACTAATCGTCGGACGGATGTCCTTCGGAGGGCGCGGCGCTTCTTCTCGATGCTTTCTTGCTAGCTCATTACCTGAATCTGCAGCGAAGGGCAGTTGCCCCAGAAGGACTTCGTAGAGTACGACTCCCAGGCTGTAGACATCTGAGGCTGGGGAAGGGGATTTCCCACTAGCTTGCTCCGGGGAAAAATACTGAGGTGACCCCCAGACAACTTGGGTGCGCTCTTCCGGCCGTATCGATGCCAGGGCACGCGCAATGCCAAAGTCCGTAACTTTGAGCCGTCTATCGGGTGTGACCAGCATGTTTTGGGGTTTCACATCGCAGTGTACCAACCCCGCTCGGTGCGCATAGCCAATGCCGGCGCAAGCTTGCACGACCAGTGAAATTCCAGAATTGATCGAATAGCGACCCCGTTTTTCGATCAGCTCTTTTAAAGTTGCACCCGGCACAAATTCCATCACAATAAAAATTCGCCCCTGATCTACGCCAAAATCGTGCACCGTGACGATGTTAGGGTGCGACAAATTGGCTGCCGCTTTGGCCTCCTGACGAAAGCGCTCTCGGAATGCCGGATCGTGAGAATAATCCTTGCGCAGGATTTTGATGGCCACCGTGCGCTCCAGCATCAGGTCGCGGGCTTTGTAAACCACCGCCATACCGCCGCTGCCCAGGCGTTCTTCCAATTGATAACGTTTGTTGAGAAGCGTGTTCGTCATGAGAGTTGTAGATTGCTACGCATCTATTTGGCTTTCGGGTAGAATTGTACCATCCTTAGATCACTCGAAGTGGTCTGGGTCTTTTGGAAACGCCAGAGAAATTTCTGGAATTTCCCCGAAAATGGATCCTAGTTCGCGTAATCTGGATAGACAAACGTGTCACGAGCAATTATTGTTTACAACCCAGCTGCAGGTCGTTTCCCGTCTCGAATGCTTACAGAACGAGCCGCAGATGTTTTACGTGCCGAAGGGTGGGAGATTCAGTTGGAGCAAACCCACGGCGGGTCTCATATCACCGAATTAGCACGTCAGGCAGTCCAACAGAATATGGACGCGTTCTTTTCCGCTGGCGGAGATGGTTCGCTAAATTTTGCGGTTCAAGGCCTGTGGGGCGGGGAGACTGCATTAGGGGTGCTCCCAGCTGGAACAGCAAATGTGTGGGCGAAAGAATTAGGACTACCCGATCTAACCTGGACGCGTTGGATGGCGCTGGAGGAGAGCGCTCGCAGGTTAGCTAAGGCCACAGTGAGGAAAGCTGACATCGGGCTGTGCAACGGTCATCCATTTCTTCTATGGGGCGGAGTAGGCCTGGATGCATTTGTCATTCATCGCATCGAGCCTCGCGGGAGATGGGAAAAGAGTTTTGCAGTCGCCCAATATGCCACCAATGCCATTCGCCAGGCCTCCCTAATGGGCGGGATCGACATTCAGGTGCATACACCCGATGGTGAGTTGATCGCCGGACATTATCTCCTGGCGGTTGCCAGCAATATTCACCTTTATGCTGGGGGAATCGCAGAAATCTCGCCTTCGGCACGTCTAGACGACGGTGAAATGGATCTGTGGCTATTTGCAGGCGATACGTGGTTGGAGGCAATAACCCATGCTTGGGATCTGATGTCTGGCCGTCACTTGGAGTCCGAGCATACGCGTTGCATCCCCTTCAATAAGATCACTCTTTCGTCCGATTCGACCCTGTATATTCAGTTGGATGGTGAGCCGATGGGCGAAAACAAACTTGTCGAAATCGAGGTTCGACCGAAAGCTCTCCCTATCCTGGTTCCTGAGAAAGCGCCAAGGGCTCTCTTTTCCACAATGTCAAACGCCGATTCATGAGAAGATCAACAGGTCAGCGATTTCCCTTCTTTGAGATATTTGTGTCAATCTTGCTTGGTTTAGGATGTCTGTTCTTTACACTGTTTATCCTGAATCTCACCCGGCCTATCCAAACTCAGGTTAGTGTGGTCACTGCTCAGGTGGCGGTGATTTTCGCTCCCACACAGACTCCAGTACCCCCAACCCCAGAACCAGTAACGCCAACCACAACCCCAGACATCCCCCCCGCTCCGGGCGATATCGCCATAGGCGCATACGTTCAAGTTAGTGGTACTGGCGGAGATGGTCTGCGCGTGAGAGGGGGTCCCGGCCTTGGGTTCGAACCGCTCTTTGTGGGTCTCGAGGCTGAGGTTTTTCTAGTCATCGATGGTCCTTTGGAGACAGATGGCTATATCTGGTGGCACCTGGCTGCACCTTTTGATGAAAATACCAACGGCTGGTCGGTATCGAATTTTTTGCAGGTTGTTGAGGAGCCATAATAGTTTATGATATGAATTTGATTCAATATCCCTGGGATCGCCGCGTGACCTCCCGATTTTTGGGAATCCCAGGCAATTTCTCGAGTTAAAAAGGAGATCATGGAATTAAATGAATAACAAACCTGAAGGTATCAAAGTAAACCGAGAGGAAAAAATACTCTCCATCACATGGGATGATGAACATGTGAGTTCTTACTCTTTCTCTCTCTTGAGAAATGCGTGCCCATGCGCGGAGTGCCGTGGGCATGAGAATATGGGTCCAGTGCCGGATGCAGATGTATTTGATCTACCAGAGGAGAATACGCCTCGTACAAGTTTGGAGAATGTAGAAGCGGTGGGGAGTTATGCCATCACCATTTATTGGGAAGATAGCCATCAATTTGGGATCTACAATTGGGATTTTTTACGAGCTTTATGTCCTTGTGAGGAGTGTAGAAGCGGTAAATAACTTTTCCCACTGGGCGGAATGACAAAAAGAAGTACTTGTGGGTACTGCATACCCACAAGTACTTCTTTTTGTATACTTTCTATTGCAAATGATCTCTCAGGTTGTGCTCGACGGCGTAGGCTGCTGCTTCCGCTCGATTGCTGACATTTAGCTTCGAGAGTATGCTGCTGACATAATTTCTAACTGTGCCTTCACCTAAGAAAAGCTCTTTGGCAATCTCGCGATTCGTTTTACCCTCCGAAACCAAAATGAGCACATGTTTCTCTTGTTGTGTCAGGTCTGCAAAGGCAGATGCTTCCTCTTCTTTTGCAGCTCTACGAACTTCTTGGAATATGCGTTGAGTTACTGCCGGGTCGAGCAAGGCTTCACCACGGCTGACCGCCTCGAGGGCGCGCACCAAGTCATCTCCGCCAATTTGTTTAAGAACATATCCGGCAGCTCCTGCACGGATTGCTGAGAACAACATCTCATCCTCAGCGTATGAGGTCAGCATAATCACCTGAGTGTCGGGATGGGTTTCTGTAATTTTCTCACAAGCATCAATCCCGGATCCACCCGGTAGACGGATATCCATCACCACAACATCAGGTGAGTATTGTTCAACAAATTTCAGTGCTTCACGGGCTGTTCCAGCTTCAGCAACAACCTCGAATTGTGGATGACGGTCCAGAAGGGCCTTTAAACCCAGGCGAACAACTTCATGATCGTCTACCAATAAAATGCGTTGTTTTTTCATGTGTTTCTCTCCATGCGGGCGAGAGTATAGCCTAGAGTATTAGGCCTGACAAGTGTATGGGCCGTGTTGAAAATGGAGATTTTCTCTACATTTGGCTGCTATTCACTTGATTGTTATTCCTGACAAACTTGAAATATCAACTCTCTCTAATCTGTGGTGGACTGTTCCCTGCGGTAATCTACGAAGCGGTAGCCCACACCGCGCTCTGTGAGAATGAATTTTGGGTTGGCAGGATCTTCTTCGATCTTTTTGCGCAAATAATTGACATATAATCGAACGTAATGAGGTTCGTCTCGGTATTCGTAGCCCCAAACCTTGGTCAAAATCTGTTCGTGGGTCAGAACCCAACCCGCATTCTGTACCAGATGGTACAAAAGGCGATATTCCGTAGGGCGGAGTTGCACTAGATTGCCATCAACCCAAACTTCTCGGCGTTTGAAATCAAGTTTCAGACGTTCATCGACATCGATAACGCTGGGCGCACTTCCTTCGGTGGACTCGATGCGGCGAAGCACCGCGCGCACTCTGCTCACTAACTCGCGCGGGCTAAAGGGTTTCGTGACGTAATCGTCGGCACCCCACTCTAACCCTCGGACGCGGTCATCCTCCTCACCCTTGGCGGTCAACATTATGACTGGAACAGAGCTAAATTCCCGAATTTTCTGTAGTACTTGAAAACCGTCAATATCTGGCAGCATTACATCGAGCAGTACCAAACTGGGTAGCGAGCTTCGAACCTGGTCGATAGCCTCTTTCCCCGAGTAGGCGGGTATAACCTGGAAGCCATCATGTTCGAGATTCAGGCGGATAAAACGGACAATTCGCTTTTCATCATCTACAACCAAAATGCGATGCCCTTGAATACGATCGGTTGTCATAATTATTCTCTCACAAACCCAATGATCTGTTCTTCGTCCTCACTAGGCAGAATTTCAATGAACGTTAACTGGTTTACAGGCCAGAGCACGGTTGTCACTCCGTGGTCTAAAAAATGTAGTTCCCTACCATCTCTGTATCTGGGATTGACTACCTTGATCATTTGATCGTCAAGTTGGGGTAGTTCATCGATTTCTGCGATAATCGGGTCCTGGTTGAGGACGTGTAGGATCACCTCAATAGCCATAGTTCTCTCCATTCATTCCTTGATGAGAATCTGAATTTTAAATTTTCCTAAAGTAAGGATATCGCCGTGTTGTATCGTATGTTCAGCATGAGCGGCTATTTTTGCTCCATTGAGACGAGTGCCGTTCGCCGAGCCTAAATCTTTTGCACTGATCTGAGTCCCCTTCACTGACAAATTAGCATGTAAGCGAGAGACTCCAGCTTCGTACGCTTCAAAGGGGCTCAGATCAATATCTGGTACAACCATTTGACCTTCTGTCATACGACCAATCGTGAGATCGGAATCTTTCTCTATCAAAATTGCTTCGCTAGAATCAATCAGATATATTGCCACTTTGCATTCTTCCATATCAGCAGGAGTATGGGGGAAGGAGGGTGTTTCAGTTGACGATATCCCCTGTATTTTTTTGAAATCTGGAGGTTTTATAGTGGCGGTTGAGTCTGAATTGTTATATAGCTGTGCGCCACAGTAGCTGCAAAAGAGAGCTCCATCCATTTCTTGATGATTGCACTGAGGACACGAAATCATAACTCACTATCCTTATTGCTCCCTGAGGGCAATAACAATGCCCGCGTTCCATATTTTATCTGCTTCTTTCCCTCTTCGCTCAATTGCTGCCCGTCTTTGATTTGTTCTGCTTCGGATAGAACTGTCTGGGCTAATTCTGTTTCACCTTGTGAGAGTAAGTGTGTGGCGACGTTTTTTAGCCGTACGCTCGCTTGATCAAAATCACCATCGGCAATGTCCTTTTTTGCCTCTTCTTGCATGCGGTACAGGGTCAACTTTGAGAGTGCTTTCGATATGCGCCCGGGAGGCTCGTCTTGAAGGTCTAAAGTTTGCACTTTCCGTGAGAGAACGATTGGTGTCTTGTACGTGGCTGATTCGGAGGGTAGATCGAAACTTAGCTCCCCATTGAACAACAGCACTTGATTGACTTCTGTGGGGATTGGGTCAACGATGAATTCGAGCAAGATCTGCTGGCGCCCACCTTTTGATAATGAACCCAGTTTAATAGGAGATGATAAGGGCAGGACCCCAACTTCTGGCTTCAAACGGAACGCATAATTCAATTTTATGAGAGATCCACAATCGAAAATAAGGCTAAGGCGTTCTGCATAAGCGCGGCGTAGGCGAGTTAATTTTTGGGTGAGGGAATCGCCGATTTCTTTGGGCTTGTACACGTAGAGGCAATCCCCTCCAGTGCGTGTGGCCAAATCATCAAGCAATGGGTCGTTCCACTTTCCTCCGATACCCAGGCTGCTTAGAACAATATCCTTTGTGGCTGCTTCATCGGCTAGTTTCTGGCAGGCAAGCTCGTCACCATAGGTGTGACCATCGGTGATTAGGATGATGTGATTTGTATTTGTCGCCCTATAATTCCTAAGAACTTCGTTATAACCAGCCTCCAACCCTTTGAAGATTTCTGTCCCGCCGCTGGCGAGTAAACCGTGGATACGTCCCTCTGCCCTTCTTGCGTTGATGTGAGAGCCAGCAGCAAGGGCAATATCTGCTTTATCGTCGAATGAGATAATTGATACCGTATCTGCAGGCCGCAAATTTCGGATGAGTTGGATGGCTGTTGCTTTGAGAACATCCAGACGCGCCCCCTTCATCGATGTGGAAGTGTCGAGGACCAATGACAGGTTCAAAGGAGGCGAGGGCTCATCGACATGCGCGGGATCAGGCAAAATCTCGATTTCTACAAGCACGTATAAAAGTTGTTGTTCGGTTGAGTGCTGGACGGAATTGCGGCTGAACCCGATTTCAATTCGCACTGGCTGTTTTTTCTTTTTGAATAAAGGGGAATTTTGATTGTACGCCGAGCGGGTCCGTGGATCGATCAGAATTTCATAAGCTTCTTTGACATGGAGAAAATTTTCTGTTGCCCCTGGTTGAATATTGATATCAGGATGAAGGCGTCGAGCTGCCTCGCGATATGCTCTTTTGATTTCACTCGTGGTAGCATCTTCTGATACCCCCAATCGTTCGTAGAAATTCGTATTTTCTGGCATGCCGTTCAATCAGGTAAACGGACGAGGATTGCAGAAATATTATCGGGTCCCCCGGCCTCGTTCGCGGCATCGACCATCTCCTGAACGGCATTGTGCAATGTTGCTGATTTCTTTATTGCCAGCCCCAGTTCTTTTTCAGGAACGACCCCCCATAAACCATCAGAGCAGATTAACAAATAGCCGGATTCCGGGGTGGGCGCAGTGATAATCTCAGGTTCAAAGGGTTCTCCCTGACCCAATGCCCGGTATAACACATTTCGTTGAGGATGAACTGCGGCCTCTTCCGGGGTTAATTGGCCAAGTTCTTCTAGACGCTTCACTAACGAATGGTCTCTCGTCAGCGATTTAAACATTCCGTTCAGGTTAATTGAATAGACTCGACTGTCACCGACATGGGCAATTGCCATCTGATTGTCCATGATGACTACGGTGGTAAGGGTAGTGCCTCCGCCAGGAGCGTAGGACAAAATGGCATCATGAGCTCCATCCACGCCTGCTTGGAGGATTTCTCTCAACGAATCATCAGGGGGTGTCGGATCAACTTTATAAATGTGGCAAAACAACTGCTCCATGATATGGTTGGCCATGGTTAGCGCGGCAATCTCACTGGCAACCTCTCCATGTTGGTGGCCTCCCATGCCATCGGCGACAATATAAAGCCCAAATGGTATCTGCGAACCATTGCTTGCCAACATTGTTGTCAATGAAAACAAAGCATCTTCGTTGTGCTCGCGCTGCAGACCGACAGATTGTGCGCAACTGGCCAATAATTGTGGGGGGGCCAATTCCAGCTTGCCTTCAGGCTGATCCGAAGCAATTACTGTCGGATGAGGGAATAAAGGTTTGGTAATCTCTTCTTTTCTGATCACCCTTTCTGTGGGCACAGTTGGGGCATCAGTAAGCTCAGCCTTTTGTACCTGTGTGCCTTTATCTCGCTTTCCAAAGAGCTTTCGTAAATATTCTGCCACTTGTGTTGAGCTCCTGTTGAATGATCTTTATGCAGGAAGTGCGTACAGCTTATGATCCATCGAGCCGATGTAGACGATATCATCATGGATGAGTGGGGTGCTAACGATGGCCCCTTCAGTTACGAATTTCCAACGCAAGAATCCTGTTTTAGCATCTAGGCAATAGAGGCACCCGTCTGCGCTTCCACAATAGAGAGCATCCTTATAGAGTATCGGTGAACTAGAAACTTGATGTTCGGTTGGAAATTTCCACACTTCTTTGCTGGTTTTCAGATTGATGCAGTAGATATGGCCGTCTGCAGACCCGATATAGGCAAAGTTCTCAGACAAATATGGGGTTGAGATCGTTCCACGATCCATGCGAAAACGCCATAGCGTCCAACCTGTTTTGCTATCGATTGCATATAGCATCCCATCTACAGACCCGAAATATACGACTCCATCCTGGGTTCTAGGAGACGAAGTCACAGCCCGTTTTGCATTTGCCCGCCAACGCACCTTTCCTCCAAATTCTGCACAGAAGAAATCGCCATCTTCAGACCCGAAAAATACAAGATCATCCGCAACATGCGGAGACGAACGGACTGGAGCGCCCCCATTAATTTTTACTGCTCGGCGCCCCGAGGCAGCGTTGATGACATGGACAAAACCATCATCCGAGCCGATGAAGACATGTCTGTCTCGCACGATAGGAGATGAACGTATCGGTCCCTCAGTGAAGTACGTCCAAACCACTCTGCCGTTTGGTGAAGAAACCGCATGCACCCGTTGATCCTCAGATCCAAAATAAATCGTTCGGCCGTCATATGCAGGAGTGCTGACTATGCCGCCTTCGCACGCGTATTTCCACGTGAATTCTCCAGTACTGGAATTGAGGGCGTAGACGTTGTTATCATATGCGCCTATATATACCAGGCCATCGTTATAAGCCGCTGAGCCTCTAATTTCATCTTCACATTCAAATGACCACAGAGGTTTTACTTCATAATCCTGGGGAATAGCAGCAGTGGCCGTTTTCGAGTATGCAACGCCTCCTTTGCGAGCGACCAGGATCAATGCGTCTTTCATAATATTGGCATCTTTGAAGCGGTCTGGCGCGCTGTATTGTAAGGCGCTATCAACGATATTTTCGAGCTCAACAGGTACCTCAGGGTTTAATTGTCGGATGGGCCTTTCTGAAAAAGTGAAGGGTGCTTCGTCTCTGGGGTCAATCCCGGTGAGCAGATGGTGCATGGTTGCCCCCAGAGCGTAGATATCCACCTGAGGGGTGGCTTCGCCCCGGTACTGTTCAGGGGGGGAGTAGCCTTCCGTTCCGATCATGGTTCCTTTTTGGCCTGCTTCGAACTCTTTCGCGATCCCAAAATCTACTAGGATTACATGGTTATCTGGATTGACCATGATGTTGGCAGGTTTCATATCTCGAAAAACAATCGGTTCCGGTTTATGCGAGTGGAGATAGTGCATAACATCGCATAGTTCAATTCCCCAGATCACAATTTGCTGCACTGGAAGCAAGTCGTCCGTTGCCTCCAATATATTTTCAAGGTTTTGGCCCTGGATATATTGCATTACCAGATAAGAGCGATTCCCTACTGTGAAAAAGTCGTGAATTTTCGGGATGGCCGCATGATTGAGCGTTGCTAAAATATTGGCTTCTCTTTCAAAATTCGTGACCAGCGTTTTGCGGAGTGCATCATCACGTACATGAGCCACAATTTCTTTTACTGCAACATACTTGGTAACCGAAAAGCGAGTATCACGGGCGAGATAAACCGCGCCCATCCCACCGATTCCTAGCACTCTTTCAATCTTATAACGATTTTCTAAGATGGTGCCAGATGAGAGCTGTTGGTCGTCGTTCTGATTCCCATTGGGATGCAGATTACGAGTGATGGGTTGATCTTCCAGCGTTGGCCTCCGGTTGGCGAATAATAGCGTAATTATAGCCAGCAATGCAGGGAATTGCAAACTTATGTTGAGTGGGGATGCATGTAGAGTCCCCATGCTGTAACGATTATAATGTAGATGTTGATTTCCATTTCTGGTGAGAAGGATTTAACCATGAAGGATTTTGAAAATTATCAATCACCCTATTCCTGGCGATATTCATCGCCAGAAATACGAAGAATTTGGAGCGAAGTATACAAACGGCTCCTCTGGCGCAAGATTTGGGTTGCCCTTGCGGAAGTCCAATCAGAGTTTGGTTTGGTAACACCAGAACAGGTGGCTGAATTGCGCCTCCACAGAGACGAAATTGATATCGCCCGCGCCCTTGAATTTGAATCTCAGATTCAGCATGACCTGATGGCAGAAGTCAAAACCTATGCCGAGCAATGCTCACAAGCTGGGGGAGTCATCCATCTGGGGGCAACGTCGGTAGATATCAAGGACAATGCCACAGCTCTGCAGTTGCGGGATGCTCTGGACTTAATTAGTAGTGAGTGCAGGTCCCTATTGTCGATCCTGTTTCCAATGGTGCGCCAATACGCCGATCTTCCAGTGATGGCCTATACTCATCTCCAGCCTGCTGAACCGACCACTCTAGGATACCGCCTGGCCCAATATGCCCAGGATCTGCTTGAGGATTTGAAAAACCTGGTCCGAATCCGGAGCAACTTGCGTGGCAAAGGTTTCAAAGGTGCCGTAGGGACATCCGCGTCCTATGCGGAACTTCTGGGAGCAGAAAACCTCCCCAGTTTTGAATCCTCGCTCTCAGAAAAGCTAGCTCTTCCGTTTTATCCAGTGACTACTCAAACCTATCCACGCAAGCAAGAATACGACATGCTCTGTGCGCTTGCGGGGTTAGGGGCTACCTTGTACAAATTTGCCTTTGACCTGCGCATTTTGCAATCGCCGCCCCTTGGAGAACTGTCAGAAACCTTTGGCAAAAATCAAGTAGGCTCTTCTGCGATGCCTTTCAAGCGCAATCCGATACTTTCAGAAAAGGTTGACTCTCTGGCGCGCAGCCTGGCTCAATTTCCGCGCCTGGCTTGGGACAATGCCGCCCACTCCTTGCTGGAACGCACTCTTGACGATAGCGCCAACCGCCGGACGATGCTCCCTGAAGCCTTCCTGATCGCAGACGAGTTGTTGCACGTTACCCGCGGGATTTTTGAGAACCTGAATATCGATCAAAAGGCAATCTCAAAAAATATGGCCATTTATGGCCCCTTTGCCGCCACAGAACGTCTGCTGATGGCCCTCAGCAAAGCTGGAGGTGATCGGCAAGAGATGCATGAACGACTGAGAATTCACACGCTGGCTTCTTGGGATGCAATTCAGAACGATGAACCAAATCCTTTGATATCCCTGATTGCCGAGGACAGGCTGTTTCAAAGATACCTGTCTGCTGAGCAGATACTAGCGTATATGGATGCCAGTGACTATGTTGGGGACGCGGCCCAAAGAGCGCGCCAATTTGCCAATACTATCCAAGAACAGATCAAAAACTAATGGATTCAAGTGTCAATAGAGGGTAGCAGGGTAATCATTCTCTGTTTGATCTTGACAATCTTCTTGTGCTATGATATTCTAGTATTAGAATATATAAGCTGTAGGATATTACTATGACCAATGCTGAACTTGCCATCCTCGGTTTGATCGCTGAAAAATCCCGCCACGGTTACGAAATTGAACGTGTCATTGAAGCGCGCGGCATGAGAGATTGGACTGAAGTCGGTTTTTCTTCGATCTATTACTTGCTTAACAAACTGGAGAAAGCCGGCCTGATCGAGAGCCACCTCGAGCAAGTCGAGGGTAAGGGACCAGCCCGAAAGGTATATCAGATCACGAAGGGCGGCCAGGAGGCACAGAAAACCGCTACTCTGGCTGCCCTCTCGGAGCCGGGCCGCAGCTACCCGCCCTTCTTGCTGGGAATGTCAAATCTTCCTGGTGTGCCGAAGAGTCAAGTTCTTGATGCACTCCAAAAATATCTTCAGGCGCTATCCCAGCGCCAGGAACAACTATCCGAAAATGTCGAACAACAACGTCCCCTTCCAGGTTATATTGATGCCATGTTCGATTACAGTCTGACCCTGATCGAGGCAGAAAAGGTCTGGGTCGAGAAATTCATTACCCAAGTGGAGGCTGGAGATGTCTAAAGTTGATTTCAAGAAAGAATTAAAAGAACTGTATGTACCGGCAAAGAAATTCGTAGTTGTAGAGGTACCAGAGATGCAATTTCTGATGATCGATGGGCATGGCGATCCGAATACGGCTCAAGAATATCAAGATGCCCTGGAAGCTTTGTATGCTGTGGCATTCAAAATCAAGTTCATTAGTAAGAAATCTCTAGAGAAAGATTATGTCGTGCCGCCTTTAGAGGGGCTGTGGTGGGCCGAGGATATGGAGACCTTCAGCATTAAGCGCGATAAATCCCAATGGGATTGGACGATGATGATCATGACCCCGGAGTGGATACCCGCTGAGATATTTGATCAGGCTATCGAAGAAGTGCGAAAAGCAAAAAATCCAGTGTCACTGGAAAAAGTGCGTCTGGAAAGTTATCACGAAGGCTTGTCCGTGCAGATTATGCATATCGGGTCTTATGATGATGAGGCACCAACCTTAGATGCAATGCACAACCAGTTCATCCCAGAGAATGGCTACATTGAGAACGGTAAACATCACGAGATTTACCTTAGCGATCCTCGTCGTGTCGCTCCGGAGAAATTAAAGACGGTCTTAAGACAGCCAATCAGACGAAATAGCTAATTCTCAATTTGTAATTAGGACGAAGAATATGACTCTCCAACCATTCCCAGGTTTTAAATCGATTGAAACGCACCATTGTGTGACTGGTTCTTTGTTGCAAACCTATCGCTTCCATGGTGTTCCTGTCAGCGAAGAGATGATCTTAGGATTGGGGGCGGGGATAGGATATATGTATTGGCAACAGAAAGGTCTAGACCCCTTCATAGGTGGACGTGTCAACTTAGTGAAGACTGGTGAGGAAGGATTGGAACACACCGCCAGCCGCCGATTGGGGATTGAATCTGCATCGTTCTCGACCTCCAGTGCACGTAAAGCAGAGAAGACGCTCATAGATTTACTGGAAGCTGGACAGCCAGTGATGTTGCGAGTTGACATGGGCTACCTGCCCTATTTCGAATTTGGTGGAGAGGAGTACCACTTTGGTTATCACACTGTTGTGGCTGCTGGGTATGAGTCCGAAACCCGCCAAGTGTTGCTCGCCGATCGCGACTCCGAACTCTATTCCATTTCCTGGGAAGATTTAGCCAAAGCACGTGGCTCGACGTTCAAGCCATTCCCACCAAAACATACTTGGTACACTTTCGATTTCAGTGGATACCACCCCCCAACCAAAGAAGATGTATTGCTCTCCATTCAGGAGGTTGCCATTGGAATGTTGGAGCCCCCCATCTCCAATTTTGGGGTCAAAGGTATCCGCAAGGCTGCCAAACGAATTCTCAAATGGCCGGATATCTTAAATGAGGTTGCCTTGCGTCGCACTTGTTTCAACACCTTCGTATTCATAGATGCCATGGGCGGTACCGGAGGCGGTATCTTTCGCTACATGTATGGACGCTATCTCAAAGAAGCTGCCGATATTACTGGTATTTCGGAGTTCGCTGAAATTGGAGATACGTTCAAAGATATTGGTGATCGCTGGCAAGAGGTTGCCAAGATTTTCAGGAGTGCATTCGATGCGGATGATCCTGCAGTGTTGTTGGCAGACACAATAGCGCCGCTGCTAAATGTCGCCGATTTAGAAGAAAAATCCTGGAAAAAAGTGAGAGAGATAACGGTGTGATTATTTCTCCCGCATCAGCATCATTACATCCGCTGGCGGCCTGCCCATGCGTAGCAGCCGCACCATTGCCTTCATTGGTCCATCGATGTGGTTGAAGAAGGCCTTATATCCCTGGCACAGGTAGTTCAAACCCTCCTCGCCATCGGGCGTGCGACGGATGCGGTTTTTGGGACAGCCGCCGTTGCAGTTGAAGCGCACTTCACATTCTCGGCAGTAACGCGGCAAGGTGTCGCGCTTGGCTGATCCGAATAGGTTATGCTTTTCCGTGGCAACCAGATCAATGAGATTCTCTTGGTTGATGTTCCCTAAGAAGAAATTTGGTTCGACGTAGTGATCACAGGAGTATAAGTCACCGTTGTGTTCCATGGCCAGCGCAAGGCCACAGGTCTCTTCGAAGATGCACAAGCCTGCCCGCTGACCGTACCATACTCCCAAGGCGACATCGAAGATTTGTACAAACACGCGCCCCACATCTCGCTGGACCCACTCATCGAACACGCTGATCAGGAACTTACCGTAACCCAGGCCATTGATAGATCTTTTGGTGACCTGATAGCCTTCTTGGTGGCCAGTCTGGTTTTTCCGCTCGACAATGGGGATGAACTGAATGAACTGGGTGCCGACATCATCACGTAAGAACCGGTACACGTCTAATGGGTGATTCATATTCCCAGCATGAACAGTGGTGAGAATATTGAATTCCACCTGGTGTTTTCTCAGAAGATCCAGTCCACTCATCACGCGTTCGAATGAACCTTGACCGCCTTTGTCCAATCTGTATTTGTCATGTAAATGTTCAGGTCCATCCAGGCTAAGACCAACGAGGAAATTGTGTTGCTTAAAGAAGCCTGCCCATTCATCATCCAGCATTATGCCGTTAGTTTGAATTGCATTGATGAACTTCATCCCCGGCTTCTGAAATTTTTTCTGATAAGCAACCGCCTTCTCGAAGAATTCCAACCCCATCAAGGTTGGCTCACCGCCCTGCCAGGCAAAAGTCACTTCAGGGACGCGTTGCGCCTCGATGTACTGGCGTGTATAGGACTCCAACACATCATCACTCATGCGCAGATCGCTCTCTGGGTATAGCGCTTCTTTCTTCAGGAAATAGCAATACTTACAATCCAGGTTGCAGACCGCGCCACGCGGTTTGGTCATCACGTGGAAGGCGGGTGGGGGTGCGCTCATAGCAAAAACATTACAAGAGTAGCGGGATGCTCATACCCCGCTACTCCTGTTGCTTACCCACGCCAATCGTGTGGCTGATCGGGTTTGTTGTCTAGAATGGTTTCAATGCGTTCCATTACATCGGGAGTCAATTGTTCGAATACATCGATGGCTTTCATATTATCAACCACCTGCTCGACTTTGGAAGCACCAGTTATGGTTGTGCTGACGTTGGGATTCTTCAATGTCCAGGCCAAGGCTAATTGAGCCATGCTGCAGCCTAACTCGTCGGCGATGGGCATCAGCTTGCCGACTTTTTCGATATTCTTTTGGGCTTCTTCATCCTCAAAACGGTTCCGCAAGAATTCATAACCTTCGAGCGATGCGCGTGTTCCGTTAATCATGCCTTGATTGTATTTCCCGGTCAGCAATCCGCTGGCCAGTGGGCTCCAGATAGTTGTGCCCAGGCCAATCTCTTCATAGAGGGGTGCATATTCCACTTCAAAGCGTTCCCGGTAGAACATATGGTATTGGGGTTGTTCCATCAGGGGGGGGATAAGATGTTCTCGTTGGGCAATGGCGTACGCTTCCATGATCTCTTGGGCACTCCATTCGCTGGTGCCCCAATAAAAGGCTTTGCCTTGATCGATAATATGGTTGAATGCACGCACTGTCTCTTCCATGGGGGTGTGGAAGTCAGACCGATGCGCGAAAACCAGATCCACATAATCCATTTGCAAGCGAGATAATGATGCGTCTATTCCTTCGACGACGTGTTTGCGGGATAGGCCTCGATCGTTGGGACCTTTACCACCCCAGAAGATCTTTGTCGAGATCACCAGGTCGGAGCGTTTCCAGCCTGCTCTTTTGATAACAGCCCCCATCAATTTTTCGGCTTCACCGCCAGCGTACGCTTCAGCATTGTCGAAGAAGTTGACCCCAGCCTCGAAAGCCGTGTTCATTAACTCGAAAGCCAGGTCTTCATTGGCTTGGTTACCAAATGTGACCCATGAGCCAAACGAAAGCGCTGAGACTTTTAGTCCAGATTTTCCAAGATAGCGATATTCCATTCCATCCTCCTTTAGATGAGCTTTATCTTTAAGGCTTACGCAGTTCAGCGAGTTAATGCCAAATCTGCTTCACGTGCGTAACTCCTTATTCTTTAGATGTTGACATCGTCGAAAGGTTACGGTATTGCAGAGATCTTGCTCTGGCCTTCGGCCCAAAGTTCAGGGGTGGCAGCTGCTAAAATGGGGAAACTCTTCCCTGAATAATCTATCCCTGGAGAGAGTGGAAAGATGGGTGGACCCTCTAAAACCTGGATCACACCCCCGGCTTCGCTTGTTACCAACCAACTTGCTGCGAAATCCCAAACCTTTGGCGTCACTTCTAAGGATAGCACTGCGCTGCCGCGCGCTACAGTCGTCAATCCATAGGCTGCTGATCCCAAAATACGGGTTTTATAGCGGATTTTGATATCGTATTGTCTATGAGAGCGAGAACAACAGGCAAAAAATGTGAAAGGTTGATTTACGTCGGGGGCCTTGGCGTGCAGTCGTTCTCCATTCAGGTAGGCGCCTTCATCGCGCTGTGAAGTGAACAATTCTCCTAAGAGTGGGAAGTATAGTGCTGCGGTTTCTGGCACTCCATGGATCAACCGAGCAATTGCGACTCCCCAGTAATGCAATCCCAGGCTGAAATTGGTCGTTCCATCTAACGGATCGACAATCCAAACGGCTGGTTTCCCTTGCGGATAGGTGGTATCTGCTTCTTCAGTGAGCAGGCCGTCTCCTGGGTATTGAGCGTGGATGCTCTCACGGATGAATTTGTCGGCAGCCAGGTCTGCCTCAGTGACCGCTGTGCGATCATCTTTTATGGATGTTTTGATTCCATCTGGTTGATAGAATTCTAGCAGCAGTTCCCCAGTTCTTTGGGCTAGCTGGGAAGCAAAGTTCAGTACTTTAGTCATGAACGCGGAGTATACCATGATCTATTTTATAGGCTCCCTAGATTGTAGTATTGGCTCTCTGGGGGAACTCCCTGGTAGTTCCTGGAGAATCGTCGAATTTGCCCTTAATTGCTCCAAATATCGTGATATACTTT
This sequence comes from uncultured Anaerolineales bacterium, assembly GCA_964438295.1. GTDB lineage: Bacteria > Chloroflexota > Anaerolineae > Anaerolineales > UBA11858 > NIOZ-UU35. The sequence goes on along the minus strand of CAYTKR010000035.1, from coordinate 1,404 downwards.
TTTGGAGGAGTCAGAGGAATGCCACGATATCGGGTTGTACATCGCGACACAGGTGAAATATGGGAGGTTGAAGCGCAGGCTGCTGACGACGCCCGTAGAGTGATCGGTTGGGAATTGGGCACATGTCGGGTGATCCTTTTATCTACTGGCCCTTTTGCAGTTATCGAGCCCCCTAAAGTTGCTACTCAAATTACACCGCCAATTCCAGGTACAGGCTATATTTGTCGGGATTGCAATGTAACCCTATCGCGCAGTGAAAATCGGCTGTGGTGGTTTTGCCCCTCCTGCGAACTTCTTTATCATTCTGAGGAAAAACAATATTATCGCGAAGATGAGCTATAAAACATAGTCATCTTATGTCGATGACGGGCAAATAGGCGGTAGGCAGGTTCAGCGAGCCATGCCAGGGGCGGAAATGAGAGTATTTTTCCAGCAACCCTCCAAAATCCAGGTAAGGACTTCATCACATCAAATACTGCACGCGCCCCTCGGGTTTGGGATCCATCTTTGGTTATCACATAGAGTGCTTGGCTGGCTTGTTGACGAGTCAAACCCTCGGAACGTTCGGTAAAACTCTCTGCCTGATAGGGGATGAACTCGAGAGGCTCCGATGAATTTTTGGATTCAGCTACCTGCTTAAGCGATAGACACACCGGACATTCCCCATCGTAAATGATCTTCATTCGGTTTGCCCCCAGGGAAGGATAAAATCTTCCTGCTCGACTCCCAAAGATTCCGCGACGCGGTTGATATAGTTGAAATACCCGATTATCTGTACGGCATCGTGGATGGCGCGATCATCCAATCCATGGGAACGCAGTGCATCGAGGTCTGCTGGATTCATCTTGTCGATATCGTGCGTGAGCTTGGCGGCGAACTGGCATAAAGCCCGGTCTTGGGTGCCAAGCGGCGCTGAACGCCAATCGTTCGCCAGCGCATGGACGAATGCATCCGCTTGCTCGGGGTCGGAAATGATCTTGCCGACCTCTTCACGGAGGTCGTGTGCGTGCGATTGTCGTCAGTAATGGCAGCCGTTCTCGACAGATACAACGACAGCCAACGTCTCTCGCTGCACTCTCGTGAGGGGGGAATCTCCTATCATCAGGGATTGGTAAAAGCGCATGCTGTCTTTCATCACGAGCGGGTTGAGACTCATAATGTGGACGATGTGCCAAACGCGACCAGCTCGTTTGATGGCGGCGTCAAACTGACGTTTTAGCAATCCAGTGGCTTCTACGAGGGGGATCTGTTTTATCCAGGGCATACAATATTACAGACAACCAATAATTAGAAAACTTTACCTTTCCCCCTCATAGAATTGTTCAGTGCTGATGCAGTTCAGCGAGATAATGGCTGGGAATAGGGGGTGGGGGCTACGCCCCCACCCCCTATTCCCAGCCAAAT
>CAYTKR010000034.1:0-42204 GCA_964438295.1 uncultured Anaerolineales bacterium | reverse complement strand
CCCCCATATATTCCGGCGGAAGCCCTCGTCAGGTAATTTTTTCAGTGGAGTCAACAATATTTTCCAAAAATTTTGGAAATACCCAGATAAAATCCGTGTTTATTTGTGTGAATTCAGGTACAAATGGAAGCCGTTGAGAAGTTAGAAATCGAAGATTCAAGGAGAGTGAGATGTCCGATAAAACTAAAGTTCGTGCCGCAGACCATGGTCTGCCCATGTACTTCGACATGCAGGCTAAGATGGGGCACACCAAGCATCTCGGAGGCACTTTCGCAACCGATAAACTGGCCGAACTGTGTATACTCTCGCCGGGCAAAACCCTCTTGAATGTCGGGTGTGGTTCTGGGATATCGGCTGCTTACGTAGCCGAAAAATACGGCTGCCAGGTAGTGGGAGTCGACCTTCTGCCGGGGATGATCGAGAGCTCACAGAAGTGGGCTGAGATGAAAGGGGTTACAGACAAGACCAAATTCCGCATTGGGGATGCGCAAGACTTGCCCTTCGATGATGATCATTTCGACGCCCTGATCTGTGAGTCGGTCAACGCCTTCGTACCGGATAAAGAAACAGCTATGCGTGAATATATGCGCGTGGTGAAGCCGGGAGGCTACATAGGCTTTACAGAAGCGATCTGGGTGAAGACCCCCTCAGATACTGTAGCCGAAATCGTTGCAGATGCCACCGGGCAGCAGTTCCACATGCCAGAAGTATGGGAAGCATTATTCCGTAATTCTGGATTGATTGACTTGCACAGTGAGATTCACCATCTCTCGATGCGGGATGAAGCCCGCAATCAGGGTGGGCTGGTCGGCTTCTGGGATTATATGAAAATTATGGGTAGGTTTTTCCGCCTTTTATTTTCTGATAAAGAGACTCGCTCTCTGATGAAATTTGTAGGCTCCAACCCCAGACAGTATTTTGAATATATGGGCTTTGGGATTTACACTGGAAGGAATCCAGAATGACTACGAAAGATCAAGAGACTTCTCGTTTAGTGACCCGTTGGCTGATCCGCGAGATCGTTGGCACCATTATGGTTGGCGTGATCCTGTTTTGGAGCGCTGGGAACTGGAAATGGGGCTGGGGTTGGGCCCTGGTGGCTGTCTACGCCCTATGGGTGGTGGCTAATGCAATCTTGCTGATCCCACGACACCCTGAATTGTTGGCCGAACGCGCCCAGCGCAATCGCGAAGGCATGAAATCATGGGACAAAACGCTTTTGGGAATTATTGGCATCTTGACCCTGGCAAAGTATATTGTCGCTGGTCTGGACATGCGTTATGGTTGGTCAGAACCGATGATGCTGTGGGCTCACATTGTGGCGCTGTCTTTATCGGTTTTCGGCTATGCTTTGAGCACCTGGGCAATGACCGAGAATGCATTCTTCTCGATGATCGTCCGCTACCAGGAAGATCGCGGGCACCAGGTTTGCAACACAGGACCGTATAAGTTCGTCCGCCACCCGGCCTATATTGGTACGATCCTATTCGAGTTGGTGGTGCCCTTTTTGCTGGGTTCGTGGTGGACTCTGATCCCCAGCGGAATTGTTGCCATCCTGATGGTGATCCGCACCGCACTAGAAGATCGAACCCTGCGAGAAGAGTTGCCCGGCTATACAGAATTCACCCAGGAAACGCGCTTCCGCTTGCTGCCGGGGGTTTGGTGAAATTGGGTATTGGTCTCTTTCGCAACTGATACCCCCATCTTCTGAACAGGAGGATTGATGTCAAAAAACAGATCAAAGTTTTGGGTTGGGGTGGCCTTGGGTGCAGTAGGTGGTTTGGTGGCACACAAAGCCCTCAACGCGGCACGCATGCCAAACTCCAGGATCTGGCAGCGGGTCTTGGCGGAGAAGCACGGCAAAATCGAAGCCGCCATTCTGATGGCTCGCATTCAAAAGAAATATCAAGAGCTAAAAGATCGACGGCCATTATTCGAACGCGCAGTCTTCAACGCGCATGTGGTCGGCAATATCCTGCCCGGGTTGGCCCTCTACCAGATCCTTCGTAAGGGCATGGATGAGCAAACTGCCCTGACAGAAATCGACGATATTTTCGAGAAGTGGTTCACCCAGGCACCGCCAGCCAACATGCGCATGAACCAAGCGATGAAGTATTTCCCAGAGAATTTCAGCCTATTTCGCCGCCTGCTGCTCTTCGTGATGGATCAATTCTTCCCCGCGCCAGGCTGGCAATATGAGATGGTTGCCAATAATGAGAACAGCATGGTCTTCAATATGACCCATTGTTTTTATCTGGATGTATTGAATTACTATGAAGCGCCAGAACTGACCCCAGTTTTTTGCAGACTGGACGACATCCTCATGGCTGCGATGCCTGACTCCATCCAGTGGGGGCGAACTCAGACCATCGGCATGGGCGCAGAATATTGCAACTTCCGCTGGGATTATGTGCCGGTGGAAGTCATTGATCAATAACCATTTTAAGCGTCTAGGGTTCGAAATGTGGTCTGTTAGCCTAAGCTGGCAGGCCATTTTGTTTGACAGCATTGGCATAGTGATTTACAATATAACTATTAGTCATTTTACAAACTACTATCAGGACATGATATGGAATTCCTATCTGGACTCACCCGCATGGGCTTCACTGAATATGAAGCCAAGGTTTATCTGGCGCTATTACACGAGAACCCGGCCACTGGATATCAACTCAGCAAGAAGTCAGGAGTGCCGCGTTCGATGGTCTATGAAGCACTTGGTCGCCTGAGCGTTCGCGGAGCAGTTTTGGAGACCATAGAAGGGCGCGCCACGCTTTATCGCCCCCTTCCCCCTGATGTGCTTTTGGACCGTTACGAAGAAGAGCAACGCCAAATGACAGAAGAGATGCGAGAGGGCTTGAGTGAACTCTACACAGTATCCGATGAAGACCGAGTCTGGTCCATCGCCGGCCGGCAGCCTACGTTATCCTATGCGGCCCAGTTGATCCGTAGCGCGCGTGAAGAACTATACATGGTGCTCACCGATGATGATCTCGACATCCTTCATCAAGAGATCACTGAGGCCGATGAGCGAGGTACAAAAATCAATAGCCTGCTGACCGGCCAATCCGACTTTGAAATCGGCAGAGTAGCTCATCACCCGCCTCTCGAGAGTGAGAAACAAGAGTTGACCAACACATTAATGGTGGTCGTCGATAGCGCCAAAGTTCTCATTGCCAGCACAAATCAGGGGACAGTCGCAACAATTACAGGCAATCCCAATCTCGTACTCATCGCCCGTCAGTTTGTCTGGATGGAGTTGTTCGCCCAGCGCATCTCTGCTCGTTTGGGTGCAGACGCGATCAACAAACTCGATCCAGAAGATCAGAAGATTTTTATAGGTCATCAATAGGAGTCATTTATGACATACGCGATCACAAAACAACATCTCCCCCAAGGAGATCATGACCAACTGCACCATCACTCTCACAGCGATCCGCATCGCTATAGCAACCCCCTGGCAGACGTAATCCTAGGTGGGCAGGATGGGTTAGTCAATGTATTGGGCATCGTCTTAGGCGTGGCCGCTGCCACCAGCGACCCACGCATTGTGATGGTGGCCGGTTTGGCCGCAACCTTCGCAGAATCCGTGTCAATGGCGGCTGTGGCATATACAGCTACCCTGGCAGAGACAGCCCATTTCGAAAGCGAGCGCGAACGCGAATACCGCCACGTTCGCATGGTGCCCGCGGTAGAACGCGAAGAAATCCGCGAGATCTATCGCAAAAAAGGGTTCGAGGGCGAGTTGTTAGACCAAATTGTCGAAAAGATCACCGCCGACGAAGATGTCTGGGTAGGGGTGATGATGGCCGAAGAACACCAACTCACTCCCACGAATCGCCGTGATGCCCTGCGTTCGGCGCTCATCGTCGGGGTAGCAGCGATCGTAGGGTCTTTGATTCCCTTGATCCCGTTCCTCTTCTTGCAGGTTGGCACCAGCATTTGGCTTTCGCTTATCATATCCGCATTGACTCTTTTTGTGGTGGGGGTTTACAAAGCCCGTACTACGGTAGGGCACCCTGGGAAGAGTGGCTTGGAGATGGCCGCCATCGGCACTGTTAGCGCACTGGTTGGGTATCTGGTCGGCATCATTCTGAAAGTTCCTGCGACGCCATAATGCACACCGCTATCAAAGTCAGTTTCACGACATCTTATCTCTTGCCATGCAATGAAGGGTATCTACTGATCGATACCAGTTACGAGGATCGATTCGACGAGTTTTCAAACAAACTAGGTAAAAAGGGCATTTCGCTATCAGAAATCAGGCATCTATTTCTCACACATCATCACGACGATCATTCAGGGTTTGCTGAGGAACTAAGAACCGCACACCCACATATAAACCTGATCACCCATGAGAAATCTCTCGCGGCGTTGAAATCTGGGAAACCTGAACCTAACGATGGTCCCCTGAACGCGAGAGTCGGATTCTTTATATTCCTCTTCAATTATCTAATGAAAGAGAAGCAGGATTGGAGTTTCCCCCCAGTGCAAGTCCGTCAGAGTGATGTCATCATCAATGGAGATAATTTCGATATCCTGCCCTCGATTGGCATTCCTGGGGTAATTCTGCACACCCCTGGGCACACACATGATTCGATGTCGATCATCCTTTCTGATGGCAGCGCTTTCGTTGGCGATCTGGCCATGGATCTGCTGAGTTTCTGCGGCTGTCGTTACCGCCCAATCTATATTACAGATCTCGACCAGGTTTATCAGAGTTGGAAGAAGATTATCGATCACGGAGCCAAAACGATCTATTCCAGCCACGCCAAACATCCATTCAAGGTTGATGCACTCATCAGGACAATGGAAAGATATGATGTTCTTTAAGTGCCTGTTTCAATAGGAGTAGAAAGTCATGATTTCTCTTAGAGACTCTATTGAGATTAGAACCTCACCCAGCCAAATTTTTGCATGGCTGGAGCGGATGCCGCAAGAATACAAAGCTTGGCACCCGGACCATGTCTCATGTCGTGTACTGAGCGGGTCAATGCTCAAAATTGGGTCCGAGGTCGAATGTCAGGAATATCTGCATGGGAAACTCCATTCGATGCGTTTTCGTATGACGAAAGTGATCCCAGGTGAACGCATTGAATTCACAATCAGGGGTATTGGGCGAGGAGCATTCGAAGCCAAGCAGAGCGGAGTTGGCACATGCTTTACCGCCGAGCTGGCTATCGGGTCAGATGCGCCATTCATCGGACCCCTTTTCGATTCCATTTTTGGTTTATTTTTCAACAACCGCATCCAGGAAATGAAACAGCATATGGTCGAAGAAGGTCAAAACCTGAAAGCCATTTTGGAGACAGTATAGTATTCAAATGAAATCTCTAGAAAATACCTGTGTGATCCCCAGAATTCGGGGGTAATGGGGTGCAGAGCACCCATTACCCCCGAATTCTGGATAGTCCCTCGCGTTTCTCAAAGGCCCATCAAATGAGATAAATATGTTTACAACTTTTGAATTTTTCCAACTGATAATCCTAATCGCGTTTTTGGCGGTGTTTATTGGACGCTCGATATTTCTTTATACGCGCCATGAAATCAATCCTTTTGTGCTGGGTGTTGGGAAGACAGGGTTTCATCGCTTTATTGAACTGTCATTTTTGGTCGGCTTTTCATGCTGGGTTGTCGAGATATTGATCCAAGTATTTCATTGGGAGTGGCATATCTTTGGTGGATTCTTTGTACTCCAGATTATCGATCTCGTTCCCGTCAAGGTTCTCGGAATGATCCTGATCGTTCTGGGGTTCTTATTCTTTGTGTCAGCCCTATTTGCATTTGGCAAATCCTGGCGGGTAGGTATCGATGAAGCCACACCCGGAGATCTGGTCACTCAAGGAGTGTTTGGGTGGAGCCGCAACCCTATCTTCCTCTTCATCGATTTGTATTTTGTGGGAACATTCTTGATCAATGGAACATGGTTCTTCTTGTTGATCGCTGTTGCCGTCGTTTCTGGGATGCATTACCAGATATTGCAAGAAGAAAAATTTTTACTCAAAAATTATGGCCAATCCTATCGTGCCTACCTGAACAGGGTGGGTCGCTATCTTTCACTATATCGGAGAAAATCATGAATATTGAACGAGCCTATTCGGGTGCACCCTGGGAATCGATCATTGGGTATTGCCGAGCCTTAAAAGCTGGAGATCATATCTATGTCACGGGGACTGCGCCTGTAACCGAGGAGGGTTCCTGCTATGCCCCAGGAGATGCTTACGCCCAAACCAAGCGCTGCCTCGAGATCATCGAACGGGCAATAGCCGATCTTGGCGCTGAACTTTCCTGTGTGGTACGCACGCGCATGTTCGTCACCGATATCAGCCGCTGGCAGGAGTACGGCCGTGCTCATGGGGAGTTTTTTGCCGCACACCCACCTGCCACCACCATGGTGGAAGTCACGGCATTGATCGATCCAGAGATGCTAATCGAAATCGAAGCTGATGCGGTTTGCAAATAGTAACCGGGGTTCTTCGGAGAACCCCGGTTTCTTAGAATACATAGCGTTATAATTGATCCACGCAATTCGACAGGAGAGTGTAAATGCAGGTATTAGGCATCGATATTGGTGGATCAGGTATAAAAGGCGCGCCAGTGGATATCCAGAAGGGGGAAATGCTCACTGAACGTTTCCGCATCCCTACCCCCCAACCAGCGAAACCAAAACCCGTTGCAAAGACAGTCGCCGAAATCGCCAAAAATTTCGATTGGCGGGGACCCATCGGGTGCGGCTTCCCGGCCGTTGTGCAGCAGGGTATCACGCGCACGGCCGCCAATGTCCATGACAAGTGGATTGGAAGCAATGCCGCGGTCCTCTTCAGTCAAACCACCGGTTGTCCAGTAACCGTCATCAACGACGCCGACGCGGCCGGGTTAGCAGAGATGGCTTTTGGGGCTGGCAAGGGTCGCACAGGGGTTGTGTTATTGGTGACCGTCGGCACTGGCCTGGGAACCTCGCTGTTCACCGATGGGGTACTGCTTCCCAACACCGAATTGGGTCATATTGAGATTGACGGCAAAGATGCAGAGCTCTTGGCATCAGATGCCGCCCGAAAACGGAACGATCTCAGTTGGAGGCAGTGGGGAAAGCGCCTCGACATATATTTAACCCGTATGGAGCAATTGGTCTGGCCGGACTTGATCATCCTCGGGGGAGGGGTCAGCAAGAAGCACCCGAAATTCTTGCCTCATCTGACTGTCCAGGCTGAGATCGTCATTGCCGAAACTTTTAACGAGGCAGGCATAATCGGTGCCGCATTGGCGGGTAATGCCCAATGATTGTCTGCTCACTTGCAGCGAGGTCAGGAAATGTCGAATAAAACCGATCCACTTACAATTATCTTTCGCCACAACCTATGGGCAAATCAACGGTTGTTCGAAATATGCGCTGATTTGGAAACCGAACAACTGAATGCCAGCATTGCTGGTGCATTTGGCTCCATTCGTGAAACATTGCGACACATCGTCTTAGCCGAGCAATCGTACTTTGCGCGCATCAGCACGGGCCAGCCAAGTCAACCTTCGGATAAAGAGCTGACTTTGTCAGAAATGTTAGATTCTGTACGAAAGACAGGTCGTGGTTTGATTGAATGGGCATTCAAAGTAAAAGCGGACGACATGGTAATACTCGACTGGCGTGGAACCCCGCGGGAAGTGCCCAAATCTGTCATACTCACCCAGGTGATCAACCACGCAACTGAACATCGCGCTCAAATTATGGCAATATTGACCAACTTAGGAATCCAGCCGCCTAATTTGGATAGCTGGTCTTATTTTGACGAAACGGATAAGTAATTCTCGTTATGAAATTGTCTGCATACATAGCAACAAGTCTTGATGGGTATATAGCCAGAGAAAATGGTGAACTTGATTGGCTGCCGGGAAGTGATGGCGTAAGCGATGGTGAGGATTATGGGTTTAAGGAATTTTTTGAATCTGTTGATGTCCTAGTTATGGGTCGAAATACCTTTGAAATAGTGCTGTCTTTTGGCAAATGGCCCTATGGAAAGAAACGGGTCATTGTGATGAGCACACAAGAGGTAAGCATTCCTGAAAAATTGACTGATTCCGTGGAGGCAAGATCGTGTTCGCCAACCGAGTTGGTTGATGAGATCGAGAAGTTTGGTGCAAATCATATTTATGTTGATGGTGGGAAAACAATCCAGGGCTTTATCAATGCGGGTTTACTCACAGAAATTACGATTACCAAAGTGCCGGTGCTCATTGGAAGTGGCATTCCGCTTTTTGGCATCGTAGACACTGATATCGAATTGCAGTATATTGAAACTATGTCGTACGAAAACGGCTTCGTGCAAAGCAAGTATGAGATCCTTTGATATTCTTCCGATAGATAAATGAAACATGCCCGACAGCCAAGAAAATTTCAGGGTTGAGTCTATTCCAAGGATGCGCCGATTTGCGCTGGATGCGGGACATCTTGGGAGGAAAAGACATATCGTACATGGGCTGATCGAAGCCGATGTAACTCACGCAAGGAATCACATCAAAGAGCACAAGGAAAAAACGGGAGAGGCCTTATCATTCACCGCCTTTTTAATTCACTGTCTGAGTGAAGCCATTCGACAGAATCCGCATCTGCACGCGTATCGCAATTGGCGTAATCAACTGGTTATCTTTGAGAATATCAATATCAATACTATGGTTGAAATCGACCGGTATGGCAAAAAGATCCCCATTCCGCATGTGTTCAAGGGGACGAATCTTAAATCATTTCTGGATATTCATATCGAAATGCGCGCCACACAAGCAAACCCAAGACAAACCATTGAGTCCAAATTCATGGATGGATTTTTATTCCTACCAGGATTTATTCGGCGAATGTTCTATTGGGTCGTAATGAGAATTCCACAACTCTTTCGGAAGTATTCCAGTTCAGTGATGGTGACAGCCGTGGGGATGTTTGGTCAAGGTGGGGGTTGGGGGATAACGATGGCGAATGCCACCCTGACAGTGACTGTGGGCGGGATTGTCAAGAAGCCAGGAGTAGTGGAAGACAGAATTGAAATTCGAGAATATCTCGATCTAACGATTAGCATAGATCACGATGTGGTTGACGGAGCTCCGATGGTGCGGTTTGTAAATCGATTTCAAGAGCTGATTGAGTGTGGATATGGATTGCCTTAAACACACTATACTATGGATGCTAGTGATCTGGCTATAACGAATAACTTTACTAAAGAAGGTGGTGGATGAATTCTACAAATAATGTAACTGCTTATCGAATGGCTACTCTAAGTGCATACGTCACACTTTTTGGAATTATTTTTTCGGGTCCACTGGCCTTACTAGTCGTTTCCATTGTGCAGCAACAACCTCCTTGGGAAAGCGTTCAAGCATTTGTAGAAAACTACCATGATATTCAGTCCTTACCCTTCTATTTTGGATTTTTGTTGATCGCAGGTAGTATCGTGATGATCGCTGCCCTGTATGAGCTTTCAGAAAGACAATTCCCATTATTAGTTGCTGTCCTTTTTACGACCGTAGGTGGAACCCTGATCTTCTTCAATTATTTCACGCAAACAACGTTCGTTCCGGCGTTGGTGAGAGAATATTCGCAAGAATCCGCCCCGATCATCAGCTCGTTGACGATGGCGAATCCAACATCGTTGGCCTGGGCAGTCGAAATGTGGGGATATGGATTCATTGGTTTAGGAAGTTGGTTTGCGGCGGCATTCTTTTCCTCTACGCGGTTGGAACGAATCGCAAGCACCTTGTTTATTGTAAACGGTGTTGTGAGTATCCTGGGCGCATTATGGACTTCAGTAGATTTGGGTTGGGTACTGACACCACCGGGAATTATGGCATTCTCCTTTTGGAATATTCTCTATTTAGCGATGGTAATCCTTTTGATTATCGTTATACGTAAACGGAAATGGCAAAATTGAAACTTGATCTTCACGATATTTATAATCGTGGAGAAACGATTGATAAAGAGCTGAATCGAGTTATCAACGAAGCGGTTGAAAAACGTATCAAGCTTGTTGAAATTATTCCAGGCAAGGGGAGCGGTCAGTTGAAGAAAAAGGTATTACGTTTCCTCAATCAGAAGCATATTCGCAGCATGTATCATCGCGTTGAAAAAGATGATAAGAATTTTGGGCGTATATTTGTTCATTTTCGACATTAATCACCTTCTATGAGAAAAATTGGCTCTCTACGAATCGATTTAGAAGTAGCAAATTTGGGGGTATGTGGCGGGTGGAATCCGCCACATACCCCCAAATCTGGAGTTAACCACGGAAATAAATCTGATGAACAGAATAAAACGTGCAGATATCAAAATTGGAAGCCGGGTTCAGATCGTCTTAAAAAAGGACCAAAGATCAGGAAAGCTAACAGAAGGCATTGTCGGAGACATACTGACGAAATCAGCAACGCACCCACACGGTATAAAGGTTCGCCTGGAAGATGGTCAAGTTGGTAGGGTCAAAGAATTGTTGGAAGACTAGATTAATTTCAGACGTGCTATTTAAACATTCTTAAAGACAAAGAGGAAGCCACGATCGGCTTCCTCTTGTACACTCAAAAAGCAAGTTCACTAATCTAACGCGCCATATCCAGGTCCTGATTCGAAGAAATCGTAGTTGGGTTGAATATCTTCCGTCAGATCAACTTCCTCACCGGCCTCCAGTTCCTTGACGGTATCCAGTACGACCGGGTCACCATGGTGGTTCTCGGCTTCATAGTGTCCGCTCAAGCCGACCTTGCTGATGAATTCGCCACCGTTGGCTGTATAGGGATCAGGAACTTCATCTTCGGGGAAGATAGCTTCGAAAGGACACTCTGGCACGCAAGCGCCGCAATCGATGCAGGTGTCAGGGTCAATATAGATCCAGGGCCATTCCTCAGCGGGCTTGCCAGGGACCATGCACTCTACCGGGCATACCTCGATACACCCAAGATCGCGCAGACAAAGGCTGGTAGTTATATAGGTCATAATTTATCCTCCAAGGTCAGGGCTAATAAGTAATAAGAGTTAGTTGGTATTTTACCTTAACTTTGAAACTTATCGCAAACTTGACTTCACTAAATGTCATCGCTTTGCCCACCGATGGCGTTGTCAGCCGCCTGTGGCGGTGAAGCACTCATCTTTATCAGGATTAGAGTATTGTCCAATCGCACGAGTCGCTACAACGAAATGGCAAGCAAGCACAATTTTAGCTTGATACCCTCTCCGCTTTCTGATATAACTCCTGTATGAAATCACGAATGATATTGGCCTGGATACTGGTTGGGTTAGGTGTTCTCTTCCTGATCAGCGGATTGATTGTAACCACGTTTGCGACAGTTTCCAGCGGGTCCAATCTACCTCAAGCAAATGCTGTTCCACCATCGATGTGGGTTGAATTCGCAAACCAAATTATGGATTTCACTCTCGAACTTCTCGCCATGGAATGGACTGCTACTCGGGTAGGAATCTTCTTTATTGTAGTGGGCATGGTGTTAGAAGGAGTTGGAGTATATTCTTTGCTTACAGCAACCAAGTGAGTATCCTGCAAGTATTAAAAATAGACCTGGAGCAGCATGCGCTGGTCCAGGTCTATTTTTAATACTCACTAGAAAAGCTTCAACCTAGCAGTCTCCTTATTCCTTCACCGCCTCGATAATATCCGCAGCCAGGTCATAGCGGCTAAATGGGGGCATGATATAAATCCCCCGCGCCCAAGATTTCATCTCTAAGATGTCTTCGATGGCAATCTGCACGCCTTCCTGCGGCGAGGCATCTCCTGCAGATTCCAAGCGTTCGCGGGTTTGATCAGGGATGCTGATCCCCGGTACCTCATTGTGCAAAAAGGACGCATGTCGAGTGCCATATAGAGGCAGCACCCCTGCCAGGATGGGGATCTCTAAGGGGCCAAATTCACTCTCATATCGTTCAAGAAATTCTAGAGCTCTTTCTGGTTGATAGATGGGTTGGGTGAGAGCGAAATCGGCGCCATTGTTGATCTTTCGGCGCAGAACTTTGACCTCCCGCTCGGGGTTGGAGGGCAGCAAATTCAGCGCACAGCCCACGAAGAAAGAGGTCGGCTGCCCAATGTCGGAACCCGCATGATCCAGGCCGGTGTTGAATCGCTGCTTGATGAGTTTGATCAGCCCCGAGGGGGCCAAATCATAATCATCCATGGCATCGGGATAATCCCCAATCGAAGTTGGGTCGCCCATCACCACAAAGACATTGCGGATGTCCAGGGCGTGTGCAGCCAGCAAATCACCTTGCAACTTCAACAAATTGCGGCCGCGGGTGGGAAAGTGCAATGTGGTTTCAATATCCACATTGCGCTGGATCAGGTCACACACCGCCCAGGGACTCATCCTCATGCGCGCCATGGGGCTGTCGGCAACGTTGATCACATCCGCACCAGCCTCAGCTAGTAAACTGGCTCCGGCAAGGATCTTATGCGCTGAAAGGCCGCGCGGTGGGTCCATCTCGACGCTGATGGCAAATTTACCCTCTTCTAGCTTCCTAGCCAGCGCGGTATCGTCTTTGGGGGCCAGATCTCGAACGACGATGGCTTCAGGGGTGGGCACCGTCTGGATGGAGAACCCTTCTGGTAGTTCACCAAGCTTGGTGTGCATCGCAGCAATGTGCTCCGGCGTGGTTCCGCAGCAGCCGCCGATCATATTGACACCCAGCGTTGCAAAGTCTTCCAGATTCTCACCAAAATAGTCTGGGCTGGCGGAATACATCACCCGTCCCCCAATATTTTCGGGCCACCCAGCGTTGGGCTTAATGGCAAAGCGCGCATTGGGAACGGCCGCCCTCATCTCTCCCAGGATCCTCTTCAACTGCGTCGGTCCACCCGAACAGTTAGCCCCAATCACATCGGCTCCAGTATCATGAAGTGATTGCGCAACTTTGGTCGGTATATCCCCCAGTATTGTACGGTCATCACGGGTGAAGGTCATTGTGGCAACAATGGGCAGCGTACAGAATTCGCGAGCGGCTGCGATGGCTTCCCGGATTTCATACAGATCGCTAAAGGTTTCGATGACCAGGAAATCGATCCCCACAGAACATAGTGCGGAGATCTGCTCGGTGAAGATTTCCCTGGCCTGTGCGGGTTGGACGCGCCCATAAGGGGCTAAGCGCACACCTAAAGGCCCCACATCTCCTGCAACCAGCACATTTTTGAAGGAACCAGCCACCACCCTCTGGGCAAGTTGTACACCCGCGCGGTTGATCTCGGCTACCTGATCTTCCAGGCCATGCTCTGCAAGTTTATAGCGGTTGGCACCAAAGGTATTGCTGAAAATGACCTGCGCCCCAGCCTCGATATAAGCCCGATGGATCTCTCCGACAACCGCGGGACTGGACAAATTGAGGGCATCAAAGCACTGCTCGAAGCCCACGCCATGACCATGCAGCATCGTTCCCATGGCACCATCGGCTAGCAAGGGATGCCTGGATGATTCCAACAATTCCAGGAACGTGGGTTTTGTCTCGGTCATGGTCGCTGTCTCCAGAAATTAGACACGTGGGGTGTCTTTTGAAGGAAGAACACCCCACACACCTGACAATATTGGCCGAAAGTGTACCAAGTAGGTACGAATTTTGTCAAACCGTGGCTTTACGGCCTTTTTCGATATCCCTGACCGCGGGAATGCTAATTCCTAAGACCCCCATCAGCAGCGTTACAACCCCACCAATGATGAACCAAATTTGGATGCCAAAGGCGTCCGAAAGCGGTCCGGCCAGAGCCAATCCAATGGGCATCATGGCTGTGGCTAGGCTACACCCCAGGGTGAAGACGCGCCCCTGCATGCCAGGCTCGACTGTGGCTTGCAAGATGCCGCCTAAAGAGCCATTCGCCATCGGCATCATCACCCCCATGATCAGGTTGCCGATCATCACAATGTAAAGCGCTGAGGAGGGCGCCAGACCGATCATCGCAATCCCAATTCCGATACCCATCAGCCCCATCATCCCTGTGAAAATGCGCTTCTTGAAGCCGCCCCAAATGCCAAGTGCCAGGCCACCCACAATAACCCCTACACCGAAGATGGAATTCACCCAACCGAGTTGAAGGGCGTCACCCCCAAAGTGATCCTTGATCAAGAGGGGCATCAGGGATATGGAAGGTGAAAGGAAGAAATTTATCATCGTTGCCATGATCAGGATAACGGTCAACCCCGGCCAGGAGAGCACATACCGAAACCCCTCGCCCATTTCCCGGAAGATGGACGGTTTGGCGTCGATCTCTTCAGGTTTGCGTTCGGGTTGGGGAATTTGGATGAAAAAGAGAGGTAGGATAGCAATCAACGCGGTGACCACATCAATGGCGACAATGCCTTTCATAGGCAAGAGTTCGAGCAACAGCGCACCCATTGGCGCGGCCACGATATTCAAACCACCATTGAGCATCTGGTTGACTCCCTGAACGCGCGTCAGGTGCTCCTTGGGAACCATCAAGGATGTCGAGGCGGTCATCGCCGGACGGTGGAAGTTCCCCCCGATTGCCCGTAGGAACATGATCACATAAATATGCCAGACCTGGATCAGGTCAAAGGCGAATAACAAAGCCAAGCTGAGCGTAATCAGGGCGATGCTCGCATCGGCTATCAGCATGATCCGGCGGCGGTTCCAGCGGTCGATCAATGGGCCGATAAAAGGAGAGAGAAAGACGCCCGGCAGCAGGGCCATCATGCTAACCGTAGCCAACACCGTTGCCGAGCCCGTTTTGACGGTTAGATACCAGATCAGGGCAAATTGCACGATCTGGCTGCCTAACAACGAGAAGGCCTGACCAGTCCAGATGGTGAAGAAGGGCGCTTTCCAATCTTGTGTTCGTTCTATGTCTGATTGTTCGGTCATTGCACAGAATTCCTTTCTATTTTGCCGCCAATATATCAGAAATATTTCCCGATAAAGGGTATGCGACAGGGCGCAGCTCCTGTCGCACACCCTTTATCGGACAAATCTACTCGATGAATGAGCAGATATTAGAAGGATCGATGCTTTATAAAATACGATCTGCTAAGATAGCCTTCACAGCTTCTGGGGCGCGGAATACCCCCCTCACTTTGATCGCTTCGATCGCTTTATCTGCCACATCAGGAGTGACATCATTCTCGATAACCATCATGCCCACAACGTAATATTTTCGTTTGATGCCTTCGGCAATATCCTTCTGGAGATCGTCTTGCGCACATCCCATAATTCCCATTACATATGCGTTGCGAGTTATTGAATCTTTGACTTCCGCTGCATGGTTTGTGAGTTGGTTGCGGATAGCGGTGCGGATGAAGTCAGTGCGGTTTTGATAAAACCCCTCTTGCACAAGCAAATCGACTTTCCCTAGGTCAACTACACTCATGTTGATGGTAATTTTTTCTGTTTCGCTCATAACACTCCTCCTAAACCTTCACCATCCACATGGATGGTATTCAGATGGTTTATTGAGTGTACAATATTATTAGATGTCTGTCAACATCCAATCACCATCCTCTGAGATGGCGAACTATTGGTGTGGTTTTTAGTTGTGATAATCGTTGTTATTCAGGGGTTGGGGTGGCCTTCAAAGAAATCCCAGATTATGTCGGTTGCATTCAGGTTTTTCGTAACCCCAATCATCTCTTTATAAATTGCTGAACCAGGCCAGATATGGCCTCCCCCAGCAATCGTATAGAGAGTAACCTCCCTCCCTTCGGGGCAGGAATCCCAGGTTTCAACGCTGATATCCTCGTAAGGTTGGCTTGTGCTAGATGATGGATCACATCCATTACGTTCAGCCCAGGTGCCAGCCCAACCGGGAGTGCTATACCCACCACCTGAATAGACCACAGAGGTATCCGCATCCCCGTGGATTGCAATAACCGAAACTGGTGATGATGACTCACAAGGTGCCCAATACACATACGTTCCAGCAACAGGGGCAATCGCGGCAAACGTATCCGACATGAAACATCCCAGATTATCGACCAGCCCTCCGCCATTGGAAAAGCCGGTGGCGTAGATGCGTTTGGGATCAATTGATAGTTTCTCGTGTATGTCATCGAGAATTGCTCGCGTAAACTCGATATCCAAACTGCCAGCCGTGCTATCGGCTAGCGACCATACATTGGCGTTTGCAGGCAAGGCTTGCGGGTAGACCACGACGAACCCCTCAGTTTCAGCTTTTTCATCCATGCCACTAATCAAGGCTTGCTGTTGGAAGGTAGAACCGGCGCCATGGAAGTTGAGCACCAAAGGCGTTGGTTTGCCGGACAGATAGCTTGAAGGAATGTAGACCGCAAACCAACGTGTTTGCCCACCGGATTCAATCATCTCCAGGTACTGACCAGGCTTGTCGAAATAGGGCACTTGCGTGGGTTCGGGGGTGTTGGTTGGTGTTAGGGTGCTCATGATGGGAGCGCACCCTGTCAACAACAATGCCAGGCAAACGAGAACAACGCACCACTTCTTCATAAGATGGGCTCCAAATTGGTTTGTTATCTATTGTTCAGCCTGAAAAGCCTGATCGAAGAATTCGACCATGCGTCTCTGGTACGCCTTGGGGTCGCGGAAATAGGCTTCAGCATGGCGCGCCTCGGGCACTTCCCAAAGATCTTTCGGTTCTGCGGCAGCATCATAGAATAAGCGACCAAAATAGCGCCCCTTCGTACCTCCGCCGGTGATCAACAAAATGGGTC
This sequence comes from uncultured Anaerolineales bacterium, assembly GCA_964438295.1. Classification (GTDB taxonomy): domain Bacteria; phylum Chloroflexota; class Anaerolineae; order Anaerolineales; family UBA11858; genus NIOZ-UU35. Next base: position 25,554 of record CAYTKR010000034.1, on the reverse strand, counting down.
GCGGCGAGATATCGGCAATCGTCGCCAGGATCCCAGCAGGAGGTCGTGTCCCGTTCATGAAAGACAGCACCTGATAGAACAGCCAGTTGAAGGGATAATTGATCCAGCGCCGTAACGATTGAGGTCTGCCCCCATGATCATCGATACCGACCGCGCTGGGTTCTTCGGCGACTACTGCACCCAGATCGTCTTCGCGCGCCGCCGCGAGCAGCGCTACTTGCCCACCCATCGATAATCCCAAGGCGCCGATCCGCCTAGGGTCGACATCCTGCCTCGTTTTGAGGTAATCAACTGCCCCAAGCAGGTCTTCAACCTCACGCCATCCGGCCGTACAGATATCACCCTCGCTGCTGCCATGGGCGCGTTGGTCGTACATCAATACGCTATAGCCTCTCGAAACCAGGGCTGAAGCATGGTAAACCATGGCAATGCCTTTTCCACCGTGGCCGTGCACTAGAATGATGGTCCCTTTGGAGTTCCCAGGCAAATACCATCCGAAAAGGGACAGCCCATCCCGACTTTGAAATTCGACGGTCTCATAAGCCATCCCTGCATCTGTCGGAGTCACGCGCCGCATAGCAAAACGCCCACCTGGATGGGTGGTTCGATAGGCATAAAAAATACTGGCGCTGATCAGATAGATAGGGTATGCAAGCAAAAGATAGACGTATAAAGGCCAGGGTCGGCGCGCCGCTCCTAAAGCGATCAGTAACAGGATCACCCACATCATAAAATGAATCAACCAGTTGCGATAGAAGCGCCAACTACGCTCGCGAATGCGGATCGATGACATTTTTGTACCTCCAAATTACATAAATAATCCCCGTCATAATTTCGATGACTAATAACGATCATTTACAATACTGAGCGACAATTATAAACGTTCACTCGAATATTGTTGCAGATACTAGTCACTCATCGTATACTTTTTCCCTATGGTTCAGCCTTCATTATTTCCAATCAGCGCCTGGACGGTGACAGAAGTCAACCGCTATCTGCGCGAGCTACTGGAGAGCGACCACAACCTTGGAGATCTCTGGGTACAGGGCGAAATCTCCAATGTTTCCAGACCCCGTTCCGGGCATCTCTACTTCACGATCAAAGACGAAGGTGCTGCGCTGCGCTGTGTGATGTGGCGCAATAACGCCCAACGCCTGGACTACCAGCCCAAGGACGGCGACTCGGTCGAAGTACATGGCAGTGTTAGTGTTTACGAGACCGGTGGGCAGTACCAGCTTTATGCGGACAGCATCAAGCCTCTTGGAGAAGGCGCTCTCTACCAGGAATTTCTGCGCCTGAAGGCCAAACTGGAAGCTGAAGGACTCTTCGACACAGAAAGAAAACGACCCATCCCGCGCTGGCCGATTAGAGTGGGCATTGTCACTTCGCCAACGGGCGCAGCGCTGCGAGATATACTCAACACACTGCAGCGACGTTATCCCCTGGTAGAAGTGGTCATTGCGCCGACCTCCGTCCAGGGCAGGGACGCACCCGCGGGAATTATGGCTGGTCTGCGTGACCTCAACCGGGCAGCCGTCCCTGACGTGATCCTGCTAGCCCGCGGCGGCGGTTCGATCGAAGATCTTTGGGCTTTCAACGACGAGGGCGTTGCTCGCGCTATCGCGGCCTCACAAGCGCCCGTGATCACCGGCGTGGGCCATGAGACAGATTTCACCATCGCCGATTTCGTCGCCGACCTGCGCGCCCCTACACCTACCGCCGCCGCAGAAATGGTCACTCCGAACCGAGACGATCTACTTCTCGACCTCAATGGAGCGAAACAACGCCTGGCACAGATTGCTGACTCACGTATAAGCGATCGACGTTGGCAACTCAACGAGTTACAGGCCCGCCTGAAGCGGCTCTCACCCGCAACCCGCATCCAAAGCGACCGCCAGCGATTAGACGAGTTATCCTATCGCGCCGCGAGATCGCTCTCCCATTTCCTAGAAATACAGCGCACTCATCTTGCTGCGACTGAACAACGCCTCACCGATCTCAATCCACAAACGATCCTGGCGCGTGGGTATGCCATTGTCTCGCAAGCCAACGTCGATGGAAAAAATGTTCGTTCAACAAAACAAGTGAAAGCAGGCGACTCGCTGAACGTGCGTGTCAGTGATGGCGAGTTTGGAGTCGAAGTTACGGACGATTAACGGCAGACCGCAGACCTTCGACCGCCGTCTGTGGTCTGCAATCTGCGGTCAGGTAAGAGATTATGACAACCGAAAATCAAGAACTCACCACGATCATCGAAGAACTCAATACCCAATTACTTGAAGAAACTGCTGCAATCGCGGCGCGAGCGTTCAACTTGGGCTGCCTTTTGAGCGGCCTTGTCGTTGGCATTGTTGTCACTGTGACCTGGGTGTTGAGTCACTGGCTCACGGCTTTTGTCACCCTGGTTATGACGGTTCTCATAGGCGTAGGGGTCGCATCGATCTTAGCCCTGCGTGCTCGATATAACAATATGGTGCGAATTTACCAGGAGAGCAGCGTGCCCAAACTCCAGAAACTCATTGTTGATAATTCACTAAATAGCCAAGAATGGGAATCGCTATTGGAGGATGCGCTACCTGAGGATGCATCCTTAAAACTGATGATAGATAAATACCCCATCGAAGGAAATTTCCATGAGTAAAACCCCCGTTGCAGTTGAAGACCTCACCTACGAACAGGCTTTCATCGAGTTAGAAACGATTATCAACACCCTGGAAGCCGATGAGCAAACATTAGACGAGGTCCTGGCAAAGTTCGAGCGTGGCCAGGAGCTGGCCCGTTATTGCGCCGATCTTCTTGACAAGGCGGATTTGAAGACCCGGCAGCTCACAACTGACGAGATCACGAGTGTTGAGTTGAGCGAATGAACTTTGCTCAGATATTCGGCAATTATGTTTTCTGGGCAGCGATGGCTGCCTGGATTCTGGCTCAGATTCTAAAACCGCCCGTAGGCTATCTGCGCACACGACAGTGGGATTGGGCTTTATTGCTGAGGGCAGGGGGGATGCCCAGTTCACACTCCGCGCTGGTTGCTGCTACCGCTCACGCCATTGGCTTATTAGATGGCTTTGGAACTCCATTATTTGCATTAGCGGTAACCCTGGCTATCGTCGTCATCTACGATGCTACCGGAATTCGGCGCCAGGCTGGCAAACATGCCGAACTGATCAATGCAATTGTCAAAGATCTGCGAGAGGGTCACCCTCCCACGCATGAGACTCAAGAGCAGTTGAAGGAAGTATTAGGCCATACCCCCGTCGAGGCCCTGGCGGGCACGCTACTGGGAATTGCTATCGCACAGATCCTTTGGTTTATGTGGGGTAATCTGTAACACATCCGTTCCGCAGAAGTGCAGTGGAACAAGCCATGACAATCTTATCCAACACCACACCCAATATACGGAGGTCAACGATGCAAATTGCTGCAATTTTTTCTATTCTTGTGGGTATAGGAATGATCGCGCAGTGGATGATGTCATATTTATCAAAGCAGATCCCTGAACTTGAAACTGAGCCAATTAGGATATGGTTTCACATTGCGGCCGAAATGGTAACAGCCGTTGCTTTGATCGTTGGAGGCATAGGGTTATTCATCCAAACAGATTGGGCTACGAATATTTTTCTTATCGCTTTTGGAATGCTTTTTAATACCGCAATCGTAAGTCCCAGGTATTTTGCCCAGCAAGGCCAGTGGGCCTGGCTAGGAATGTTTTCAATCATCATCATTCTAGGAATTATTAGTATCTTCCTGGTTCTCTAGTTGGTCGGATAATGCTCTATTTTGCGCTGTGGTTTGTCATTCTGAGCGGAGCGAAGAATCCCTGGTGTAACCTTTAACATAGTTCCTTTGATAGAAATTATTGAGGTTGAATGTCCGGGATTCACCACCCCTGCTCCACACCGATACCTCGCACCAAATTATTTCGCAGGGGTTCAAAATCACAGGATTCTATAGCATCACGTGATAATGAAAGGTGAGATTTAGAAGCCAATTTTTTTGCGGATAAATACTAGCGTATTCTGCACTTCATTGACCCTCAACACGATCACCATCATCCCGTAAACTGATCCCCCGAGGATAATACCCCCTCCCCCCACAATCCAGGCGGAACTCGTCCCAAAATAAACCAACCAGCCCCATAAAGCCAGACCCATGACCGACGCAGCCAAAGCACCTTTGAACGCGCCTCGCAAGAGCTTTCGCCCTTCAAGCCCCCCAAGGCGCCGTCTCATCAACACGATCAAGGCAACGGTTTCGAGCACGGTGGCCAACGAATTCGCCAATGCCAACCCACCATGTGGCATCCAACCAATTTGCCTAAAAACCGCGGCGAAAGCGAAACTAAAGAGCACATTCAAGCTCATGGCGATCACACCCACGATGACGGGGGTCTTGGTATCGTGCAGGGCGTAGAAAGCCCGTGAGAGCACTTCCATCACCGAGTGGCCGACCAAGCCAGCCGCGTACCAGAGCAGCGCCCAGGCGACCAATTCAGTCGAGCGTTCGGTAAACTCACCGCGCTGATACAACAACGTAATGATCGGCTCTCGCAGCAAAATTAACCCAATCGAAGCTGGAATCGAGAGCAGCATCACACCGCGTAAACTAACTGCTAAGGATGAACGCACTTCGTCCAGTTTGCCACGGGCATATTGAGCGGCTAAGGTAGGCATAGCCGCGGTGGCGATGGATTGAGCGATAGCGGCCTGCGGCATTAGCATCAGAATGAAGGCAAAGGTCACTCCAGTGACGCTACCCTCTTGCATTTCCGAAGCAAGGCGGATATTGACCCAGAAGTTGAGCTGAACCACGGCTACTCCCAGCAACCGCGGACCCATCAGGCGCACAACTTCACGTACGGGAGCCATCTTCAACCCCAAAATCAAGGAGTACTTGCCACCCCGTTTGAGCAGGGTAGGGATTTGCAACACCAAATGAGCTGCAGCCCCGAGCACCACACCCCAGGCCAGGCCATCGATCCCCATGCGGGGAGAGAGAACCAGTACCCCGAAGATCATTCCAATTTGATACATTGAAGGGGTCAGCGCCGGGATAAAGAAAACCTGGTGGGAGTTGAGAATTCCCATCACCAACCCGCTCAACCCAAATAGCGCGGCAGAGGGCAACATCAACCTAACCATCTTAATTGCAAGCGCTTCTTGGGCGGGGTTATCCGAGAACCCTGGAGCTAAGATGTAACGAACAACCTGGGGGGCAAAAATGGCGATAATTATACTCAGTGCGATCAGGATGATGAACACCCAGTTGCCAACTGCTGAGGCCAACTGCCAGGCTTCACGTTTCTTATCTTTTGTAAGTAACTCTGTGAAAGTAGGGATAAAGGCTGATCCCAAAGCTCCACCGGCGACAAGATTGAAAAGTGTTTCGGCGACCCGGTTGGCGGCGTTGAAGGCATCCATATCGGGGCTGGTGCCGAAAGCGTTTGCTACCAATATCTGCCGAACAAGTCCAGCAAGTTGGCTGAAGACAAAGGCTACCATGACCATCCCAGCGGCGCGGGCGATCTGTCTTCCGGCAGAGGGGGTTTCTGAGCTCATAGGCGGGATTATATCAGTATCAGACAGAGGACGGGGGCGGAGGGCAGATGCGCCACGGTCTCCCGTCTCCGGTCATCGGTCCTTTAATGCTATAATCGCGCCGGTTCGATCAAAAATGCAGACTTCGGACGTTTCCTGAAACGTCCGAAGTCTCGTGCGCATAAATGAAGGTGCATACATGCTAAAACGTATCATCCGCGCGGTTGGCGGAGATCCCCATCAAAAATTGCTTGAAGATTTTGCTGATATCGTCGATCAGATCAACGCGCTCGAAGCGCAATTTGAATCCCTGAGTACAGAAGATCTGAGCGCAAAAACCAGAGAGTTTCGTTTGCGTTTAGCTAAAGGCGAGAGTCTTGACGAAATCCTGCCTGAGGCCTTTGCTACGGTACGCGAAGCCAGCAAGAACACCATCGGCCAGCGCCATTACGATGTGCAGTTGATCGGCGGCATTGCCATGCACAATGCCATTGTGGCTGAAATGCGCACCGGTGAGGGCAAAACCCTGACTGCTACGCTACCCATTTATTTGAACGCTTTGAGTCTGAATCCGGCCTGGGAATCTGCCGCACGCCAAACCTGGGGCGATGATCCTGAAAACTGGGATTTCTCTCCTCTCAACGGCATCCACGTGGGGGGCGGTGTTCATCTCATCACAGTAAACGATTATCTGGCTCGTCGTGACGCGCGTTGGATGGCTCCAATCTACCAGCTATTGGGTTTGAGTATCGGCGTCCTGCAAATGGCCTCGCGCACTGAACACGGCCAGAAGGCCTTCATGGTCGATTTAGAAAAATCATCCCCCCATGAGGACCAGCACCAACTCCAGATGGTGCCACGCGCTCAGGCATACGCCGCTGATATCACCTATGGCACCAACAATGAGTTTGGCTTCGATTACCTGCGCGACAATATGAAGATGACCCTGGACGAGCGCGTCCAAAGGGGACACCACTTTGCCATCATTGATGAGGTAGACAATGTGCTCATCGATGAAGCTCGCACGCCTTTGATCATCTCGGGACCTTCCCATGAAGATAGCGGGAATTACACTCGCATGGCCGGAGTAGTCAAGCAGCTCAAACCTGAAGATTACGAGATCAATGAGCGCAACCGCAATATCTCCCTGACGCAAATCGGCGAGACGCACGTCGAGCAGATTTTGGGGATGGCTTTGCGCGATCCTGAGCGCCCCGAGGATATTACTCCGGAACAAGCTCAACTCCTGGGCTATCTACAGCAGGCTTTGAACGCTGAGTACGTATATCGGCGCAACAAAGATTATGTCGTTCAGGGACGCAAAGTGATCATTGTAGATCATTTCACCGGGAGACTAATGCCTGGGCGGCGTTGGTCGGACGGCTTGCACCAAGCAGTGGAGGCCAAAGAGGGCGTGCCTATCGAAAGCGAGAACGTCACCTACGCCACCATCACCATCCAGAACTACTTCCGCATGTACGAAAAGCTGGCTGGGATGACGGGCACGGCGGTGACCGAGGCGGAAGAGTTCAATGAAATCTACGCCTTGGATGCTATCGCCATCCCAACCAACCTGGATTACGAGGCCAGCCGGGATGACTCGGCGTTTGTGACCTTGCAGGAGCGCGATGAGTATAACTACAAGTACACCTTTTATGCATACAAAGATGATCCTGAGCAAGAGGAAGCTTTCTGGAAACGTAAAGATTATCCCGATGTGATTTACCGCTCCGAAGAGGCCAAGCTGCGTGCTATTGTGCAAGAGATCTTAGCCTATCACACCATCGGGAGACCCATCCTGGTAGGCACCACTTCTGTGGAACTTTCTGAACGTGTTTCTGGACGTCTGAAGGGGGCCATGGTGCGGCGTCTGGCGCAAACCTTGTTGGTGCGCGATGCCTGGTTCGAAAAGACGGGCGCAGTGGAAGATGGGCGCCAGATCCATGAACTAGTGCCCCTTACTGTGCCACTGGACAAATTAAAGACACAAGACCTGCGCCAGGTGACACGCGCTGAGGGATTGGAATTATCGCTAACCCCCTCAGATGATGCCAACCTCGACCGCTTACTGAGTATTTTGGGTCTCTCTACTTCGAGCAAGGAGCGTCTGGCTGAAGTTTTACAGGGTGGCATTTCCCATGAGGTGCTCAACGCCCGTAAGCACACCGAGGAGAGCCAGATCATCGCGGGCGCGGGCGCCTTTGGCGCAGTGACCATCGCGACCAATATGGCCGGTCGCGGAGTCGATATCAAGTTGGGTGGCGAATTGGCTGAAGAGGTCATCGCAACCGTCAACCGGGTGCTCAAACGCAATGGATTTGACAATCCGTATGACATGACCATGGAGGATCGCCGGGAGGCATTGAGTGGGCTTTCTGATAACGATTATGGAATATACGGTAGTGAAATCGAATACTTCTTGAAGAACCTCGAGGAAATGGATCGCGTCCGTGAGCTAGGGGGCCTACATGTGGTCGGCTCGGAGCGTCACGAAGCCCGGCGTATCGATAACCAGTTGCGCGGCCGCGCCGCTCGGCAGGGTGATCCTGGCTCTTCGCGCTTCTACCTCTCTCTGGAAGATGAGTTGATGGTGCGATTTGGCGGGCAGCAAATGGAGGGATTGCTCACCCGCATGAACGTCGATGAAGCCTTACCGATTACAAACCAGCTGGTCAGCCGCATCGTCGAATCTTCCCAAACCCGGGTTGAGGGGGCTAACTTCGACGTGCGCAAACACTTGCTGGAGTACGACGATGTACTCAACACCCAGCGCGCAAAGATTTATGCCCAGCGGGACCGCATTTTAACCAAGGATGACCTCAGCGAAGATGTCAGCGGGATGCTCCAGGAAGAGGTGCTCCGTCGCGTACCTGAAGCTTTAGAGGACGAAGAAGGTCCCTGGAAGCTGCTCTCGTGGTTAGATCAAATCCAGCCGCCAATCCCCCTGAGCGATGGTTTCTTCCCATCCTATACGCTGAAGTTGCTCATGGCGAGTTTGCAAGATGGCCAAACAGGGTTAGGCGCTGATGATGCTCAAACTGCATTGGTAGATTTGGCAAAGCAGTCAATCCAGTCCGAAGAAGAGCATATCCTGCACTCCGTTGATGGGTTGCTGGAAAACAACAAATTGAGCCTGGAGAACCAGCTCGAGGAGCGCCTTGACACCCTGGATATATTCATTGAAGGCCTGACATTGAGTGACGAGACCGATACGCGCTCCCCCCAACAACTCTCGCAAGAAATGGTCGAGCTGTTGCGCCTGCCACTCCAGGTTTCCCCAGAAATTATGCGGGCTGTCAAAGATGATCCACATGAGATGGGGGACAGGCTGCGAGATATGGTGAGCGATGCCATGCAAGCCATGACCGTCACACGATTAATCGGTGCCGTTGAACGCGTTCTAAAAACCCCATTGGGCCTCAACCCACAGGATTTAATCAGTAAAGATTGGGATCAATTGGCCGACCAAATCTTGGGTTCTATTCAGAATATTTATAGTGAGCGTCTTTCAACGAACATTGGCGATGGCGAGACCACCGGACAGGTTGCCAGGGATCTGCAAGCCAACCTCTCAAGGATCGAGAGCGATGTGCTTTCAGACAATGATTTACTAACCCTGGTGATGTTGCTACCCCAAGGACGCCGACAGGTATTTGATAAAAAGACTCACCGGCGCGCGTGGGTGCAAACATCAAGGTTGACCTATATCCACGCCGCGGCGCGCGCCCTGGAGGGTCGCACATCCGAGGAGATCACCGAAGATGTGCTTGCGCACCTGGAGAGCGCCCAGAGGGCAATTCAGGCTGAATGGGGTCAGGACGGATTGACACGCATAGCAGATACTTCCCTTGAAAATCTGGATCAAATCGCACGGGAGGGTCTTGAAGACGCCTTCGGGGAGCAGTCTTTCCTTGCTATTCAAGAAAAACCAGTCAGTGCTTTGGATGCAGGATCTCGCGATCAAATCGCAAATGAGCTGGGTCGGCAATCGCTGACCAGGATTTACCGGGAATTGCTTTTGCGAGTAATCTCGAATTTGTGGATCGATTATCTGACACAAATGGAAGCCCTGCGGGTGGCCATTGGCCTAGAAGCCTATGCGCAGCGCGATCCCCTGGTGCAATACAAGAACCGCGCCTTCGAGATGTTCCAAAACCTGCTTTGGGATATGCGTATTAGCATGGTCACTCGCATGTTCACATTCCGTCCAGCCAGTGTAAGTAGTGCACAAGTGGAAGTCCAAAAAGCAACCGTACCTGAGCCCCAAGCTCCAGCGCAAGCACCTCAATCTGGCGGAGGCAAGAAGAAGCGCCGTCGTCGCAGACGAAAAAAGTAATTCCTAGAGGTGGTATACTTAGCGGCAATAATCTGATCTGAATTACGTTGTACTATTGACAATATCATCCATGGTTCAATCGGAAACCAGCCATCCATTAGCATTCTATCAATCCTTACCAAAGGTGGAGTTGCACCGCCATCTTGAAGGGTCCCTACGTGTTGAAACGCTGGCTGAAATCGGACAAGCCCACGGCATTCATAATGCAGGTGCTCAAGTGCTAGGTCCTTTGGTTCAGATTGGGGAAGACGAACCGTATACTTTTGAGAATTTTCTTTCGAAATTTGCCACCCTGCGTTTATTCTATCGCTCGCCAGAAGTCATAGGCCGTATCACTCGCGAGGCGATTGAGGATGCGGCCAAGGATAACATCTGCTACCTTGAATTGCGCTTTACTCCTGTGGCCCTTAGCAAAGCAGAGAGATTTCCCCTCGACCAAGTGATCGATTGGGTGATCGAAGGCGCCAAGGCTGGTGAAGAAACCTACGGTGTTACCACCCGCCTGATCGCCAGCGTAAATCGGCATGAGAGCCCGGATATCGCGGAGCAAGTAGCCTGGCTGGCTATGGAACGCAAAGGGAAAGGTATCGTTGGTTTAGATTTGGCGGGTAACGAAGCCGAATTTCCTGCTGAGCCATTTTTAGGGATATTCCGTGAGGCCCAGCAAGAAGGATTGCATATCACGATCCACGCGGGCGAATGGGGCGGAGCTAGTAACGTTATTGAAGCGATCGAAACTTTTAAGGCCAAACGCATTGGGCATGGTGTCCGAATTATGGAAGATGCGGAAGCAATAGCATTGGCGCGCACACAAAAGACTGTCTTCGAGGTATGCCTTACGAGTAATTACCAATCAGGTGTGGTGCCGAAACAAGAAGTCCACCCCATTGTTTCGATGATGGAGGCCGGATTGATCACGACACTCAATACAGATGATCCGAGCGTATCCAAGATCACACTGGGAGCAGAATACCGCACGGCGTGTGAAAGATTTCAATTAGCTTTGCCGACGCTGGGCGAATTCAATCTGGCGGCAGCCCGGGCATCTTTTTTGCCCGACGATGAGAAAGCCGCTCTTATTAAGAGTCTCCAGGCTGAGTTGGACGAAAAATTCCCCTCTCCCGGCAATTCCTGAACTAACATATTCCGTAGGATTCGACATACAACACCAAAGGAATCTGAAAACCCCTTGGGGCTTAATATCCCAAGGGGTTTTGCTTTTTCTCTGAGGGGCTATCACTGACGTTGTTCCCAATCTTTTACTGCCGCACGAATAGCAGCTTTGATGGTTTCATCGGGAATAGATGATACATCATCGTACTGATCCATGCCAATCAGCACCCGCATACTGCCGTCCAGATTTTCCATCAAACGTATACCTTTATCCTTGAGCGGAGTATCGAAAATCTTCTCTTGCAAGATATCATCGATCTGGGCCACAATACTTTTCTCACTAAATGGAATCTCAGAAGGTTCAGTAACAAAGGGGCTGACACTCGCTTGAGCAGGCTCAGCTGCCTTAGGGGGTGGAGCAGGTTGCTGCTCGGGTTCGGGCGGAGTGATGCCCAACCATCTTTGTAAATAGGCAATCAAACCACCCAGAAATTTCTTCTCCGTTGTCGACATCACATCGCTCGATTTATATAATCGTTCCCCAATCTGTAATACGATTTGTTTGCTCTGACTATCACGCCAGATATGCAGCGCGTCGTCTGGAAATATGGGCTGCTTCGGTTGAGGGGGCTCCTGTTTTTCGGGACTCTTCCGGTTACTACTGATCAAGCTGCCAGCCAGATATCCAATTGATAAACTGATGATTGCGATTATGAGGAAAAGAGTATTGTCATCCATTGTGAACTCCTTTGATACTGGTTGGGAGTGATTTAACGATTAGGATGGCGCTGACATTGTGGGCAGAAATGAGTGCCGCGTTGACCCACGATAATGCGTTCGATAGGTGTGCTGCAACGATAACAGGGCTCACCAGTGCGTTGATAGACCTGAAAATAGTTTTGAAAATCTCCTCCACGGTATACCCAATCGATGCTGGATCCGTTGCGGCGAATGCCTTCTCTGAGTACCGCGCGGAGATTATCGAATAGCTGGGTTGCATCTTCTATGCCTAAGGTATCAGAGCGCCTCAAAGGGTGGAGTTCAGCCTGGTGTAAAGCTTCATCGGCGTAGATATTCCCAACCCCCGCTAAAAAGCGTTGATCAAGCAGCAAGGGCTTAATCTGGCGACGGTATTTCCCCAAACGGGCACAGAAATCCTGAGCCGTGAAGGCTTCATCTAAGGGTTCAGGCCCCAGGTGTGCCAACAGGGAATTGGTGTCATCCACGAGCCAAACGCGCCCAAATTTACGCGTATCATTGAATGCCAGGCGCTGGTCTCCGTCGATGCAGACCAGCAGCCGGTGATGGGGCGCAATTGGGTCATCTACCGCCTCGTACCACAAATCACCGCTCATGCGCAGGTGAATGACGAGAGTATCTTTTTCGAGGTGAAAGAGCAGGTATTTTCCCCTACGCCCTATATCGGTAAACTTCTGCCCGACAATTCGCGCAGCAAACTCCGAGGCGGCCGGTGACTCCAGCGTGCGCTCCCAAAGCAGATCAACCCCGGAAACGCGTTTACCGACCAGCGAAGGCACTTTGTCTTTGCCCAGACGGAATCGATTACGGATGGTTTCGACTTCTGGAAGTTCAGGCATAAAGCGTTTGAACGTTGAACATGAAACGTTTTACTCGTTGAACATTTCACCAACACTGCGACCTTCATGGGCACGTAAGATGACTTCGCCGAGCAGTGGCGCAACGGAACAAATTTGGAGTCTATCACCAAGAGTGGCTTGGTCTTCTGGGGTGATGGGCACGGTGTCTGTCGTGATGATCTTGGTGAGAGGCAAGCTTGCTAATCGCTCTACAGCCGGTGGCGATAATACCGGATGAATGAAGGTCAGGTATATATTTCTTGCGCCGTGATCTTTTGCCAAAGTGACCGCCTGGACAACAGAACCAGCAGTATCGACCTCGTCATCTACAACGATGACATCGCGACCTTCCACATCTCCAATCAAGGTAAGGGCCTGGGCTTTATCCGATTTTCCCTTGCGGCGCTTTTCTACAAATGCAATTGGTAAATCAAGATCAGCAGCGAAATTGCGCCCTTTCTTGGCAAACCCAAGATCAACGGTTAAAACAACAGGATTTGCCATTTGAGGCAGCAGGTTGGACATATAATCCGTAAGGATGTGGAAAGCACTGATTACATCTCCAGGAATAGAGAAGAAACCCTGAATCTGGCCAGCGTGCAGATCCAGGGTCATATAGCGATCTGCACCAGCCACCTCGACCATATCGGCGAGCAAACGAGCGGTAATGGGCGTGCGCGGTCTGTCTTTTTTATCGGAACGGGCATAACTAAAATACGGCACTACCGCTGTAACCCGACCAGCCGAGTCCAGGCGCAAGGTTTGCAGCGTGATCAATAACTCCATGATGTTGCGGTGAACGGGGCGTGAGGTGGTCTGGATCACATAGACATCCTGGCCGCGTATGCTGCTTTTTAGCCGCACCCACAAATTGCCATTGGGGAAGTGCTGAACAACTTGCTCGCTCAGCGGTACACCTAAATAGTCGGAAATTTTGTTGGCCAATTCAGGGGAGGCGGTACCGGCATAAAGTTTGATCTCGCCGTACATGCCGCATTCACGAGTATGTTTCTTGTTCATGCACTCTCCACATAAATGAGGTAGGCGCTACTCAATGCCCACCCGAGTCAATCATTTTGCCATTCCTCACGCAACACACTCATCAATATGGCATCAAAATACTTCCCATCATGATAATGGGCTTGTCGCATGCAGCCCTCGCGAACAAAACCTGCTTTTTCATACGCACGCACTGCGCGGGGATTGTTCTCGTACACTTTTAAAAAGATGCGGTTAAGGTTTAGGGTGTTGAAACCATGTTTGATGAGTAAGCGCATCGCCTTAGTACCATAACCCTGATTCCAGTGTTCTTTCTCCCCAATCATTATTCCAACTTCAGCAGAACGGATGCGCCAATCGATTCCAAATATGCCGCAGTTCCCAACAGAAATCCACTTGCCCTGGTCTTCAAATTCGATCACCAGCGGCTGCTCATCCTGTGGTCTCTTGAGCATGTCGTCGAACCACTTTTGTTCTGTAGCCATGGAGAGAGGCAAATACACCATCAATCCATGACGAACCTCAGGATCGTTGAGCCACTTGACGAACATGGGAAGATCGTCTTGATCAGCAGCGCGCAGTCGAATGCCTTGGCCGTAGATCATATCCCTTGAGCTCCGTTGAGCAATAGATCGACTGCCTGGCGAGGTGATATGCTACGCTCGACTAACTGCTCGAAAACTTCTTGATATTTCCCTGTTGAGAGGGCATCTCGCCAGCGGCTAACTAATGAGGCTCGCAGCAACTCATCCAGCTCGGCGGTCAAACGCGTTCGCTCTTTGCTTTCCCAATTCCCGGTTTCTTCGAGATGCGCTTTGTGTTGGGCAATCAGTTGACCCAACTCGGGGATGCCGGTTCCATCAATGGCGACTGTTTTCTGAATGAGGGGGATCCAAACGGACTCACTTTGGGGTGATTCTGCGATATGAGAGGCTGCTGTTTCCAATGTGCCATGGTGACGGTAGACTCGCTTGATCGGGTGAGCTAGGTTGAGCATATTGCGTAAGGCGCGCTCCGTGTTCTCAACACCTGCTCGGTCGGCCTTATTCACCACCAGGATATCAGCAATCTCTAAGATCCCTGCCTTGATGGCCTGGATATCATCACCCAGGCCCGGGGCTTCTACCACGAGAGTGGTATGCGCCAAACGGGCGATATCGACCTCGGCCTGGCCCGCGCCTACGGTTTCGATGAGAATCACTTCGAACCCAGCGGCGTCGAAAGCCTGCACCACCCCAGAGGTCGTCCTGGCCAGTCCACCAAGGGAACCGCGCGAAGCCATCGAGCGGATGAACACCCCTGGGTCTCCAGCTAAATCGCGCATACGCACGCGGTCCCCCAGCACCGCGCCCCCAGAAAAAGGACTGGAGGGGTCCACGGCCACAATTGCAACGCGCTGGGGAGCAACGTTTTCGGGAGGATGACGGTAGTAATGTGCGAGTTGATTAACCAGGGATGATTTTCCGGTCCCCGGTGCGCCGGTTACACCAATGAGATGAGCTTTTCCAGTATGGGGAAACAGATCACTAAGGGCTGCTTGTCCATCCTTAGTGTCGTTTTCAATTTGCGAAAGGAGCCGAGCTAGCGAAAGCCGATTCCCCGAGATAATTTCTTGGGCAAACGCCATCCTACGTGGCCACCTCACCTAAGACACCCTTACGAATATCTCCCACAATATCATCTGTCAATGTGCCGGGGCCGTAAATTCCGGTCACACCGATGTCTTGCAATTTACTCACATCTTCGTCGGGAATGATGCCCCCCAAAAATATTTTCACATGCGCTTGCCCGTTGGCTTCGAGCAGTTCGAGCACCCGCGGCGCTAGCGCCATATGCGCACCCGATAAGATGGAGAGACCAACAACATCTACATCTTCCTGCAAGGCCGCTTCAGCGATCATCTCTGGGGTTTGTCGCAAACCGGTGTATATGACTTCCATACCTGCATCGCGCAGTGCTCGGGCGACGACCTTGGCACCCCGATCGTGTCCATCTAAGCCAGGTTTGGCAATAAGCACTCGAATCTTGCGTTCCGTTCCGCTCATCATACCTCCATGTTTTTATATCATAAGGAGTTACGCACTTGAAGCGGATTGGGCTGGGAATCCAACCATTTTTTCGCTGAACTGCGTAAGTCCTAATAGTTTTTTGAGCTGATAATCAAGACAAGAGAGACCACGGGAAACGGGTATGCATGTGGGGTGTACGTTCCGCGCGTACCTATTTCTCGGAACAGGCCGTTTGTAAACTGTTTATAGCGCGATTATACCGCGATCCCTGTTTGATATTTGTCATCTTGACACGGCGATATTGCCATGATAATCTTTCGCCGAATTGCTTAGCTGACCCAAGCTCAGCGAAAAACAAGCACATAGAATGGAGTATGTAAGAATGGAAGAACGTATTGTAGGAACTGTCAAATGGTTCAATGCCCGCAAGGGTTACGGTTTCATCGGACGCGATGATGGAGATGATGTCTTTGTACATTTTTCCGCCATCACTATGGAAGGATACCGCCGTCTAGATGAAGGCCAGGATGTCGAATTCATCATCGAAGAAGGCCCCAAAGGCGTTCAAGCTGCTGAGGTAGTTCCTCTCTAAGAAGTTAGTTTCACAAATCTCACAAAGCCGCCGTTAGGCGGCTTTGTGGTTTAAACATCAAGACGCTTTTAATTCTGTAAGGAATCGCCAGAAGTTCTTATGATACAATGATCGAAACAATACATGTTTACTCTATTTAGCGCGGCCAAGGCTTGTTGGAATTATATTCCTTTCATTTTTTTGCCATTCTCGTTTTCATTTTCCACCTTGTCCTTGCCAAGCTTTGGGGGTATTGGGATGAGTTCGATAGCTAGTTGACTGTCATCATTGGCGAGGAGATGCACATGCTATTTTATCCAAAAGAAAGAGGCCAGGGATTCTTAGAATATGGCTTGCTCCTAATTTTGATAGCTGTCATAGTCATATACGTATTGACAGTCTTTGGCAAAGCAGTGGGCAATCTCTTCAGCAATGTAATCAGCAATGTATAAGGGGCTGAAATCGTTCTCGATGCAAATGCCCGAGAGCAGTATTTAATCTGACATCTTACAAAGATGTTGGGAAAACTCTCACTGCATTTCCCCAAAATCTCCATAATTCTTCCATAAGATCACGCGATACTTAGGGCGATCCAATCAATTGGGCATTGCCCAAAATTATTATGGAGGTTTACATGTTACGCAAAAAATCGATTTTTGGTTTGCTAATGACAGTGCTTGTCATCTTGGCGCTGGTTGCCGGAGGGTTTGCGCTATTCCGCTTTGGATTTGCGCAGGGTTACTCTTCTGGAAGCATTGCTGAAGGAGATGGTAGTGCGCTGGCATTTCCTGAGGGTTTCCGCCCCGGCTATGGATATCATTATGGACACCCCATGGGCTTTTTCGTCTTCGGTCGCCTGATCGGCCTATTCTTCTTCATCGGACTCCTGATGTTGTTTATAGGTGGTATTCGACGAATGTTCTGGTGTCGGCCATGGCGATTTGCTGACAGCCCAGATGCGGAGTCTTGGAAGAAATGGTATCAAAATCATCCTGCAGCGCACAAATGGGGTCCGCCCCCCTGGGAGAATGATGAGAAATCTGCTGAAGCTGATGATGCAGAAGAAGCTAAACCTGAATAGGAGTGAATGAAAATGATGCGGGCTGGCGCAAAGCGCCGCCCGCATCATTTTTGCGTAAATCTCCCTTTCCTGCGGGCAGAGGGACAATAAACAAATCATGAAATCGAAAAAAAATTCCACAGTTTTGCCGCCAACATACCTGCTCGTCGGCATGTTGATGATGCTGGGTCTGCATTACCTTTTCCCCATCACATTATGGGTACCTAAACCCTGGATCCTACTGGGTTTTCTACCCCTGGCGTTTGGCATAGGCATAAACATTATCGCTGATCGCATATTCAGTCAGGCACGAACCACGGTCAACTCGTTTGGGGAACCGTCGGTAATGATCACAGAGAGTGTGTTTTCAATGAGCAGGAACCCTATGTACCTGGGCATGGCGCTGGTTTTGCTAGGCGTAGCAGTTTTACTGGGGTCTCTATCACCGTTATTGATCATCCCCATATTTGTATGGCTGATCACCATAAAGTTCATCAAATTCGAAGAGAACATGCTCGCAGAAAAATTTGGATCTCAATGGCTTGAGTACACCAAGCGTGTGCGACGTTGGATCTAGATTTACATCAGGTAACCTACTCGTGTCGAGCCCCCTTTCCTCGGCGTTCCCTAGAGACCCTTGGTGAGATATGATCAGATTAGATGTTCATGCATTACAATAAAGCCACATGAATGAAACGATACTCGTCGTTGATGACGAACCTAAAATCGTCAAACTGGCGCGCGATTACCTGGAAAAAAGTGGCTTCCGGGTGATTGCGGCTGGAGATGGCAACGCGGCCCTCTCCACAGCTCGGCGCGACAAACCCGATTTGGTCGTGCTCGATCTGATGTTACCGGGCATGGACGGCCTGGATGTCTGTCGGGCGCTGCGGCGAGAATCGGATGTGCCCATCATTATGCTAACCGCCCGGTCGGAGGAGAGCGATCAGCTCATTGGCCTAGAGCTTGGGGCAGATGATTACATCACCAAGCCCTTCTCACCCAGGGCGCTGGTAGCACGCGTACGGGCAGTATTGCGCCGGGTTCAAGGCGGTGTGCGCCAGCCAGGGCTGATCCATGCTGGGGATCTGAAGATCGATCTCGAAGGTCATCGGATTTACCTGGGCGAAGAGCCCATTCACCTGACCCGCAACGAATTCAAACTTCTGGCAGTCATGGCGCAACACCCTGGTCAAATCTTTTCCAGAGTGCAGTTATTAGAACACCTGCATGGGATCGCATACGACGGTTATGATCGCAGTGTCGATTCGCATATCAAGAACCTGCGCCGCAAAATCGAAACCGACTTGACCAACCCAGAGTACATCCAGACGGTCTATGGTGTTGGATATCGCTTCAATGATGATGTTTAGTATTTCGACCAAGTTACACTCGAAAGGTCTCGCCGGCTGGCTAGATTGTGAGGTTCGAATTTGAAACACACTCGAAAACCACATAAAGCACACTGGACATCCAAGCCGCCCTGGACGCACTTTGATCATCAAGCGCCGCGATGGCCAGGACCATCACGGCGACATCGAGGTCTGTTCTTCGCGCGTTTTGTGGGTATCTTTGGTTTGATGATCCTATTAGTGTTGGGCGGCATGGCTGCCTTCGCCTTCCTGCTATCGCATTTTTTCGAAGGCGGCGGCAGAATGGCAGTTCTGATCTGGATCAGTGGCTGCGGTCTATCGTTGGCGTTGCCATTCCTTGGTGGAGCCGTTGCATTTCGAGTGCTACGAGGGATAACCAACCCAATCGCCGACGTAATGGCTGCTGCGGATGCCGTGGCCGAGGGTGACCTGGAGGTGCGGGTTCCGGAGCCGCAGCAAGGGCCAGGAGAATTTCGGCGATTGGCGGGGTCTTTCAACCGCATGGTCGAGGAATTAGACCGCGCTGAAAACCAACGCCGCAATCTAACTGCCGATGTAGCCCATGAACTTCGTTCACCTCTGCACATCATTCAGGGCAACCTGGAAGGGGTACTCGATGGTGTCTATGATCCCACCAATGAACATATTACGGCCACACTCGAAGAAACCCGCCTTCTGAGGCGCCTGGTGGATGATCTGCAAACCCTGAGTCTGGCCGAAGCGGGACAGCTACCCCTGACGATGGAAATGGTCAATATCCCTGAGTTGCTCGAAGATGTACGCACAAGCTTCAGTGGACAAGCCGAAGCCGCCGGAATTGACCTGTATGTCGATTATGAAGAGGGATTGATGATCAGCGGAGATGCAGATCGTCTGGATCAGGTGTTGAGCAATCTGGTTGCCAACGCGCTTCGCTATACAACCTCCGAAGGTAAAATCACTATCAAAGCGGCACCCACCACAGACTTACCAGGAGTGCGCGTTTCTGTACATGATAATGGGGAGGGGATTCCGCCCGAAGATCTCCCATATATTTTCAACCGTTTCTGGAAAGGGGACCGATCCCGCCAGCGCAGCGATGGCTCAGGCAGCGGGCTGGGCTTGGCGATTGCACGTCAATTGGTTGGACTTCACGGGGGGGAAATCCAGGTGGAAAGCCAACCCGGTCAGGGGACCACATTTTTAATTGATTTACCTGCATGACGAATATTCATCAAAGGGATATCGGACGAGCTCCGCTCATCCGATATCCCTTTGATGACGTCCTCTACACCTTTAGCCTCTCACTCTTTTGAAGTATCATTGGGGCGCGATGAAAATTTGGACTCGATTGCTCCTGTTTGGGTTGGTCCTTGTTGCCTTTAGCGCTGTTCCTGTTCCCAGCACGGCGCAGGATTGTGATGCTTATTGTGTTATTGCCGCTGTCAACGCCTTCCGCACTGCGAATGGCCTGCCTGCGCTGCAAATCGATAACGCGCTGATGGCCGCAGCCCAGGCCCAAAGCGATTACCAGGCTGCTATCAGCCAGGTAACCCATGTGGGCTCTGGCGGGAGTTCGGCTACGCAACGAGCGATTGCTTATGGCTTTGGCAATGGTGCTAAAGTATTCGTCTCAGAGAACATCGCCGGGGGCATGACCATGACCATCGAGAAAGCCATCTACGAATATTGGCAAGACAGCCTGCACTTGCAGACAATGCTCAATCCGGCATCGCTATACATAGGTGCAGGTGTAGGGGTTGCGAATGGCTATACATACTACACCGTAGATATCGGTCACTACGTCGGCGCGCCAGGCAGTGGGGAGCAGGACACTAGTGATTCCGGAGTTTCGTTTGTACCTCCTACTGTAGCCAGCGAATCTGGGACAGACCCCTTCGTCAAATCTACGCCCCAGGACGATGGAGCCATCATTCACGGGGTGGCATACGGCCAATCGCTGATCGGTATCGCCAACACCTACGAAGTTGAAGTCGCTGAAGTGCTGAAACTCAACAATCTGACACTCAACAGCATCATCTACCCTGGGGATCAGATCATCATCAAACCTTCATACACGCCCACAGTCACAGAATCGGCCACATCGCCGGATCCGAGTGCTATGCTGACCGCGACCGAAATGCCCAGACTTACACAAACCCCCACACCAACTGAAGTGACTCTCTTCATCCCCCCCACCCAAACGCCTTCGATCACGCCCTCACCTACGCCGCTGGTGATCTCACCAGAGCGCGAACCCATGGTGGTCGGAGCCGTTTTATTTGCATTAGTCGTATTTGTATCCGTGATCATCGGGGGGTTGATCAAAAGCAATAACAATTCGCAAAAACATCCAGGTGCCTAATTATGCCGAAAATATCAACACGTTACAGCAACCAACAACTAGCCGATACCTTCAAGCTGATCGGCGACTTATTGGAAATTAAAGGGGAGATTGTTTACAAAACCTTGGCCTATCGCAAAGCTTCAGACAGCCTGATCAGCCTGGGACGCGACATTAATGAGGTTTGGCGGGAGGGGACGCTGACCGAAATCCCAGGTGTTGGAAAGGCCATCGCCGAAAAGATCGACGAATTGCTCTCCACCGGTGAATTAACCTTCTTGAACAACCTGGCCGCGGAAGTGCCTCTCACGCTAGCGGATTTACTCCAGGTTCAGGGATTAGGTCCCAAAAAAGTAGGACTCTTCTGGCGCGATCTGGGCATTACCACATTAGATGAACTCGAAAGCGCGGCGCGTGCGGGAGAGTTACGCACATTGCCAGGCATGGGCGCAAAATCAGAAGAGAAGATCATCGCCGGGATCGAGGCCCTGGCGCGGCGTTCAGGGCGTACTCCGTTGGGGGTGGCCTGGCCATTCGCCCAGGAATTGCTTGAGATGCTGCGGTCTCTGCCCGGTGTAAGTGCCGCAGAAGCCGCTGGCAGCCTGCGCCGTATGCGAGCCGATGTCGGCGATCTGGATATCCTGGCCGCCGCAGAAGAGTCCGACCCCGTGATGAAAGCCTTCGTCGAGCGCCCAGATGTGGTTGAGATCTTGGGACACGGCTCCACCAAATCCAGTGTCGAATTCGCCAACGGCTTGCGCGCCCAACTTTGGGTGCATCCCCCGGACCGATTTGGTACAGCCCTACAATATGCCACCGGTTCAAAGGACCATAACGTACGCTTACGGGAATTGGCCCTCGATCAGGGCTACTCCCTCTCGGAACATGCCCTCAAGCACGTCGAAGATGAGAGCGAAGTGCGTTGCAGCACAGAAGAAGAAGTATATACCACTTTGGGTTTACCCTGGATCCCCCCTGAACTGCGCGAAGACCGCGGTGAAGTAAAAGCAGCCCGAGAGGCAAAACTTCCCCATCTCATCCAACTCAAAGACCACAAAGCCGAGCTTCACAGCCACTCGGATTGGAGCGATGGCAAAGTCACCATTCAGGAGATGGCTGAGGGGGCCATCCAGCGCGGCTATCGCATACTGGCCATCACAGACCATTCTCAGAGCCTCGGCATTGCCAACGGCCTCTCAGTGGAACGATTGCAAAAGCAGCGTCTCGAAATCAATGCCGTGCAGGATGAATTGGGGGCTGCCATCACCCTTTTGCAAGGCACTGAAGTAGAGATCAAAGCCGACGGCAGCCTAGATTACGCCGATGACGTGCTCGCTGAACTCGATATCGTGGTGGCTTCCTTGCATACCAGTCTGGGTCAACCACGCGAGAAAGTCACTCAGCGATTGCTAAACGCGATCAACAACCCCCATGTCGATATCATTGGTCATCCTACGGGACGTCTGCTACCCGATCGGGAAGGCGCCGACCTGGATATGGATGCAGTCCTGGCTGCCGCTGCTGAAGCGAACATCGCGCTGGAGATCAACGCCCACCCCAGCCGCCTGGACCTGGAGGATATCTACGCCCGCAGGGCTATTGAACTAGGCATTCCTCTTTCGATCAATTGCGATGCCCACGCCCCAGACCAGTTCGACCTGATCCACTTCGGCATCGCCACAGCCCGCCGCGCCTGGGTTGAACCCGCGCAGGTGATCAATACTTGGGATGCGGAGACGCTGTTGAATTGGATAAAATCCAGGAAATAAATTCCTGTTTCAGGATAGAACTGCTTAAGTACCTATCCAAAAAATCGCTTAAACCGGTCTCCAGACCGAGCCGAACACGGTCTGGAGACCGGCTTTAGCAATTTACGGATAGGTTGTAAGTACCCCTGCTTCCCAATGAAGTTTCTGAACTTGGGCTGTTTCTCCAATCAAACGCAGGAGGAGCTGACTCAGTTTTGCAGGATCGCCGGTGGTGAAGTATTCCGCCGTTCCCGAGGAGGTTTCTCGTGCTTTCAATCCCCTGGATTTTAGTACCCGTCCAACCTGACGCGCCACCGCAGGAGCCGGATCGATAACTTCCACCTGGGGGCCAGCAATCTCCTTGATTAACGGGATCACAAAGGGGTAATGCGTACAGCCCATCACCACCCGATCCACCCCCTTCTCCAACATGGGATGGAGCGCTTTCTCCAATATTCGGCGTGTCGCCGGAGAATCGAATTCCCCCTGCTCGATTTGATCCACCAATCCCTGGCATGTATCCGTCATCACCGAAACATCCTGCGCGAAGCGTTCCACGACAGAATTGTATAACCGCCCCTGGAACGTCGCTGGGGTAGCCAAAACACCCACAATGCCGCTTTGGGTTCGTTCTGCCGCAGGTTTCACAGCCGGTTCCATGCCGACAAATGGAATATCCTGAAAGGAATCGCGCAAATAATGTAGCGCTGCTGCTGAGGCAGTGTTGCAGGCAACGACAATCAGTTTCGAACCTTTCGAGAGCAGATAATGAGTGATCGCTTTGGAAAAACTTCGCACTTGTGAGGCAGAGCGCTGCCCGTAAGGGACATGAGCTTGATCTGCGAAGAATACAAGATTTTCGGCCGGCAGTTGACGCCGAATCTCACGCAGAACCGAAAGACCCCCGACTCCTGAGTCAAAAACCCCTATAATGGAAACTGGCTCCCCAGGTTTCACACGTCACGCTTTACGCTCAGAGTTAGCAGCATTCACAAACGCCTGGAACAACGCCCGCATGGGCTTATGTTCGGGCAGCCACTCCGGATGCCATTGCACTGCCAACCCAAATGGGTGCCCAGGCAGCACTACGCCCTCGACTATGCCATCTGGCGCATAGGCGATGGGCACAAGATCTGAGGCAACTTGTCTTATGGCTTGATGATGCAGGCTGTTGACAGGAACATCCGTCGAGCCAAGAATTTCGGCCAACACGCTGCCTGCCTGAATATCAACATTATGAGCAAGATGATCCCAAGGCCAATCGGGATAGTAAGTATGTTCGATGGCATTAGGATGTTCTTCGAGGATATCGCGGTAGAGCGTGCCTCCAAAAGCAACATTGATCACTTGAATACCGCGGCAAATTCCTAAAAACGGCTTACCATCTTCAACCACTTCCCTAACCAGCTGGATTTCCACCCTGTCCCGGTCTGGATCCACTGTATGAACCTTCGCGGTCATTTCCGATCTATACTCCCCTGGTTCGATATCTCCTCCGCCGCTGAAAATAATACCATCAACCAAATCCACCATCTGCCTGATCACCTCTTCAGGCAAACCTAGAGGAATCAAAACAGGCATCCCACTCGCCCTGAGGACTGCCTGTGGGTACGTTTCGGCGATGGCGATTTCCGGAAATCCGTACTTATTCTGCTGACGTTTTGTGGTAATTCCAATGAGTGGTGGGGTCATAGTATACAACAAAAGGGGTGCAGCGAGATTTTTGCTACACCCCTAGATAAGCAGAGTGGACTTCATATGATCTATCGCAACTCGAAAGCGCATACAAAGTCATGCCAACGTAGGATACAAAAAATTACTTTGAAAATTTTTGCTTTAGGCGGGCACGTTTACCGGTACGATCTCGCAGGTAGTATAGTTTGGCCCGGCGGACATGCGCGTGGCGATGCACAGTCACTTTCTCAATGCGAGGAGATTTGGTCAGAAAAGTGCGCTCCACACCAATGCCATTGCTGGCTATGCGGCGTACAGTAAAAGTCGGAGTATTGGTGCTATCGCGTTGCCCAATGACGGTACCCTTGAATTCCTGAACGCGCTCATTCTCGCCCTCTTTGATGCGCAAGAAAACGCTAATGGTATCGCCAATATTCAGATCGGGGACGTTTGGATTATCGGTAGCTGCTACGGATTTCAATAATTCGTTCATGATTACTTACCTTAATTGAAGTTTCGATATTCTCTCTGCATAGGCTTATGCCATAGCAGTCATGTTATTGCAAAATAAAGCCGCCAAGCGTAACACGCCTTAGGCGGACGGCCGGGAATTATACCATGCTGATTCGCAAAAGGGAAGAGACCAGTTAGGGTATATTAAGATATGGCAAAGCCAGCATCAATCCCGCCAGGGTTTTGGCATCCTGAATATTATTCTCCCAGGCCATCTCGAGTAGATCTGTGATGGGAACTTTCTCCACGCTCAAGAACTCATCTTCATCACCAAGCAATTCTGAAGGGGAAAGTTCGCTGGCAAAAAATACCGACATCAATTCAGTCGAATAGCCCGGTGCCAGGAAGAATTCTCCGATCAACTGCAGATTATCCGCTTTCATCCCAATCTCTTCTTGAAGCTCTCGTTGGGCGCATGCTTCTGGCGCCTCATCCTCTTCTAGAGTGCCTGCCGGAAGTTCAAGCAGTTCTTGCTCTGCAGCATGTCGATACTGGCGCACAAACCACACGTTGCCGTCCGCATCGATCGGGAAGATGGTCACTGCGCCAACATGTTCGACAATATCCAGATCTGTGATCCGGCCTTGGGGCAGCCGAACTCGATCTTTACGTACTGAGAAAGCTTTGCCGCGATATTTCGTTTCACTTTGGAGGGTTTTGTACATCGCTACACCTCGAAAATTTCTCGATAAAAAATAAA
>CAYTKR010000033.1:0-42649 GCA_964438295.1 uncultured Anaerolineales bacterium | reverse complement strand
TAGGTTTTTGACCATCGTACCGCATTTTTACTCTAAAATCGCAAAACTCAAGTTAACACAGAAGTGCCCCAAAGTATGGGGCACTCCGTTGACTGATAACTCTAATCCAAACGAGAAGTAGCGATGGCTTTCTTGAGATCACCAATCGCCTTGGTAACCTGAATTTCGCGTGGACAAGCATCGGTGCAATTGAAGATTGTGTGACAGCGATAAACACCATATTGGTCGTTGAGGATCTTGAGACGCTCAGCTGCAGCTTGATCTCGGCTGTCATAGATAAAGCGATGCGCGTTGACCATGGCGGCCGGACCAACATATTCACCGCTCGCCCAAAAGGAGGGGCATGATGTCGTGCAAGCCGCACACAAGATGCATTTGGTTGTATCATCAAAGCGGGCGCGATCTTCCGGACTTTGCAATTGCTCTTTCTGAGGGTTCTCCTCACCGCCCACAAAATAAGGCATCACTGCTTTGTAATGGTCAAAGAAAGGCTCCATATCGACGATCAGATCTTTTTCGACGGGTAACCCTAAAATCGGTTCGATGGTTGCCTTCTTGCCTACGTCTTTGACCAACACTTTGCACGCCAGTCGGTTGACGCCGTTTATCCGCATGGCATCAGAGCCACAAACACCGTGGGCACACGAGCGACGATAAGAGAGCGTTCCATCCTGATAATCTTTGATCCACTCCAATAAATCGAGGATGCGATCGGTGCCTTCAGCTTCGACGACAAATTTGTCGTAATGAGGCTTCTTATCTTTTTCAGGATCGTAGCGAAAGATTTTTAGTGTAACTTTCATGGTTCACTCCTAGTACTCCCGCTTCTTCGGCTTGTAATCTGTAATTGTGACCGGCTTGTATTTCAGTTCGACATCGTTATCGTGAAGCCAGGCCATTGTATGTTTCATCCATTTCTTGTCGTCGCGCTCCTGATAATCATCACGCGCGTGAGCGCCGCGGCTCTCTTTACGAGCCAGGGCAGAAGCCGCAGTAACCTCAGCCAAATCAAGCAAATTGCTCAATTCCCAAATGTTCAACAGGTCTGTGTTGTAAACTTCACCCGGGTCGCCTACTCGCACCTCTTTATAACGCTCTTTCAACTCTCGCACCTTTTCCAGCGCCATTGCCATGCCATCTTCCACGCGGAAGACGCCTACGTGATCGTTCATGACTTCTTTCATCTCTTTGGCGATATCAGCGGCTTTTTCCGTCCCGCTGCCGTTGCGCAAACGATCGAACTGTTCACGGGCGAATTCTCCTGCATCCTTAGGCAAAGGTTGGAAAGATGCTCCCCGAGAGAACTCAGCCGCTCTCAAACCAGCTTCTTTGCCAAAGACGACAATGTCCAAAAGAGAGTTTGTCCCCAAACGATTAGCACCATGCACCGAAACGCAGGCCACTTCACCAGCAGCGTAGAGGCCTGGCATAATGGAATCTTTTTCATCGATGAACACCTCTGTGCGGGCATTGGTGGGGATCCCTCCCATCGCGTAGTGCGCGGTCGGCTGAACCGGCATGGGCTGTGTCACCGGATCGACACCGAGATACGTATGACAGAAATCGATGATGTCCGGCAACTTGGCGAGAATCTCTTCCGCAGTCACCGTGAAGGCCGAGCCATCAGGTCGAGTGCGCCCGTCCAAGGTTGCATAATGATTGACTGTCTCTGGGGTGACATCCAGATAGAGGTAACGCTTGCCGCCAATTCCCAGACCATCTTGCATCTCAAGGTACATGGCCCGGCTGACCACATCACGCGAGGCCAAGTCTTTGACTGTCGGAGCGTAGCGATCCATGAAGCGCTCGCCCTTGTCATTGAGCAGCACGCCGCCTTCACCTCGGACACCCTCTGTGATCAGAATGCCCATGCGATAGATGCCGGTGGGATGAAATTGGAAGAATTCCATATCCTCGGCGGGAATCCCACGCCGCAGGGTTATGGCAACACCATCGCCAGTATATGCATATGCATTCGAGGTAACTTCCCATACCCGGCCATGCCCTCCGGTTGCGAAAATGACCGATTTGCCGTGGAAAATATGCAACTCACCTGTCGCTAGTTCCAGGGCAACAACACCCGCTGTTGATCCGTTGACAGTGATCAGATCAACAACATGGAACTCATCGAAAAAGGTAACCTTGTTCTTGATGCACTGTTGGTAGAGCGTCTGCAAGATCATATGACCCGTGCGGTCCGCTGCGTAGCAAGCTCGAGTAACCGGCTTACCAGTAATTTTGTTAACATGTCCACCAAACGGGCGCTGAGCGATCGTGCCGTCGGGATTGCGCGAGAAGGGCAAGCCCATGTGCTCCAGTTCATAGACGACCTGAGGTGCAGCCTCACACATGAACTCAATCGTGTCTTGATCGCCCAGGTAGTCGCTGCCTTTGACGGTATCATAGGTATGCCACTCTGGGCGGTCTTCCTCCTGGTTCCCCAGTGCGGCACCGACACCCCCTTGGGCTGCGCCCGTATGGGAACGCGTAGGATAAAGTTTGCTGAGTACGGCAGTGCTGGCCCCTTTGGAGGCGTACAAAGCCGCCATGAGACCAGCGCCGCCGGCCCCAACGATCAGTACTTCGTATTGATGCGTTTTCATAATTTGAACTCTCCAAAAGGCCTTAGGATGCCAATACCACGAACACGGCTACCAGGATCATGAAAATCCAGAGCACGGTGATAAGTAATCGAATGACAATTTGCCAAAATGGTCTGGAAATATAATCCTCGAGCACTATTCGCAGGCCATTCAAACCGTGAGTACCCCCAAAGAAAATGATCAGGAATTGCATGATCTGCCAAAATCCGTTCGCCCACCCAAAGGTCACATCCGGAATATTGCTATCAAGGACGTGATTAGGGTTGGGAAAGAAGGTCCAGCGCATCAGGGTTCCAAGATCCATTTGGTAGCGAGCGCCCATGATCAAAGCCGCTGTCATACCCACAATGGCTAAGAGGAAAAAAGCCAACCCAGAGAGACGGGTGAATAAGAACATCAAGTATTCAATATTCCAACCAGGATGAGGGACTTTTCTTGTTTGCATGGTTCTCCTCCTGTCACTCACCAGTAATCAAGCGCTGGATCATGATAAAGATGGTCAGGCTATAAATAGGGATGAAAATGAACCATTGTAACCAGGTCATTTCTTTTTGGTACTCCAACATACGCGGCCACAGATCCAGAATGATGATCCGCATTCCGTTAATGCCGTGGTATAGCACTGAGAAGACAATGAATAATTGGAAATAAACCGACTCGTAGATGATATTGATACTAATCGCCCAATCGCTGCCCATTTCTTGTGTGAAAAACGAGGCAACTACATGCAGGCTAACAAAGATGATCATACCCAGGCCTGATATACGGTGAAGAATCCAGGCCAACATTGGACCTCCTCCCTTGTACCTCAACCCTTCAAAGAATCCAACCTTTCTGTCAAGCGCCATAAGAGCCTCCTCTTGTCATGAGGTGAAATGTAGTTGGTAATTGAGAACCCCGATATTATACTCGCTTCGCAAGATGCGGTTTCGGCCAAGGTAATTATGGCATCATACTATGTAAGGATTAAGTGACAGATTACATGCATTGTTGGTTTCAGGTATCCTAAACATTCCCAATCTTCTGTTTTATAATACTAATCTGAGGAATTCCATTAAAATACGTACAGCTCGGATGTAGCCAGCGGGCTACGTTCTCTCGAACGAAAGGCGTACGCAGGGTTCGCGCCACATACCCTCTTTCGCCATTTCGCTAAGGAGCCACAAACGTTAAGAAGCCTATCAGGAGGTACGCATGGCAAAAAAGACCTCTTCACCTAATCTAAGCCGCCGCGAGTTTGCAAAAATCGTGACGGGTTTCTTGGGGTCTATTATGGGGGCAATCATTGGGTTGCCCATCATTGGGTACATCATCTCTCCCGCGCTTCAGACGCAAGAAGTTGATGATTGGGTTTCTCTGGGGGCCTTAGATGGATACCCCATCGGCACCCCGACATTGTTCAGCTTCACTCGTTCAAAAGTCAACGGCTGGGAACGCACCACAAACAGCTATGGTGTTTTCGTGGTGAGAAAATCAGAAACCGAGATGAAGGTTCTCTCCAATGTGTGCACCCACCTGAGTTGCCGAGTCAAGTGGGATGATGCCGAGCACGCCTACCTTTGTCCATGCCACGATGCCCAGTTCGAACTTGAAGGCGAGGTCATCTATGGGCCTCCACCTCGGCCAATGGACGAATTTGAGTTCAAAATCGAAGATGGCAATGTTCTCATTCACCTGACGGAAGGGTAATCATGGTCGAAAAACTCTTTGCTTGGCTAGATGAACGCCTCGGCCTCGAGGCAATTTACGGAACAGTTTTAGATCGCAAAGTACCCAAGGTGAATTGGTGGTTTACCTTGGGTAGCGCGAGTTTATTCCTGGCAGTGATGCAGGGTATCACTGGCATATTCCTGACCATGTATTATGTTCCCTCACCCGATAAGGCCTATGACAGCATCCAATATATTATGGATGGAGTCGCCTTTGGATGGCTGATCCGGGGAATGCACCATTGGGGGGCCAGCTTGATGGTGATATTCGTATTCATCCACATGCTGCGCACCTTCTTCTACGGCGCCTATAAATATCCCCGAGAAATCACCTGGCTTACGGGCGTTCTTTTGCTGCTGCTCACCTTAGGAATGGGCTTCACTGGCTATCTGCTGCCCTGGAATCAACGAGCTTTTTGGGCAACTACAGTGGGAACTGAAATTGTGGGCACTGTACCCTTTATCGGGGATTTCTTGCTAAAGGCCTTACGGGGAGGCACAGATATCAGCGCAGTAACACTAGCTCGATTTTTCTCCGCTCATATCTGGATATTGCCCGCAGGCATTGTGCTGCTGATCAGCGTCCATATGTATCTCGTCATCCGTCTGGGTATCTCCAATATCCCCAGCGAGGAAGAATAAGAGCCAAGGAGACCTGACGTGAACGAAGAATTCAAGAAAAAATATCACGAGAAATATCTGGCTGCAAAACAAAAGGGTGTCAAATTTTGGCCTGATATCATCTATAAAGATCTAATCGTTTCATTTGGGCTATTCATACTCCTGATTGGGTTGGCTGCCTTTTTTGGGGTTGCCCAAGAACCCAAGGCTGATCCTAACGATGCGAACTACATCCCGCGCCCAGAATGGTACTTCTTATTCTTGTTCGAATTCCTGAAATTTATCCCGGGGGCTATCGAATGGGTAGGCACAGCGCTAATTCCAGGAATCGCTGTTGTGGTGTTGTTCCTGCTCCCCTTAATCGACAAGAATCCCTACCGAAATTGGAAAAAGCGTAAGGTGGGTGTCACTGTAATGAGCCTAGTAGTCATAGGCATTGTCGGACTGACTGTGCGAGCTGTAATCACTACCCCCGAACAAGAAGAAGTTGCCCTGGCTGGCTCCATTGCTGAGCAAGTCATCCAAGGGCAAGATCTATATTCCATTTGGTGCTCCGAGTGCCACCAGCCCGAAGGGGATGGCGGCGAGATCATTGGCGTAGAAGGTATCGAAGATGGCACATTTGTCAAATCCATCAGCAGCGTTGACGAAATGTGGACGCGCACAGATGAAACCCTCTTCAACATCATAGATTTTGGTCAGCAGGATCTGGGTATGCCTCCCTATGGTTTGGGGTATGGTGGCGAACTGCAACGCAGCGAGATCGAGTCCATTGTGACCTTTATGCGCTATACCTGGGATGAGCGCGCTGAAATCCCCGAAGAGGCCATACTCGGCATCCCCTCGCTGGCTGAGGGCGAAGTGCCCTCTTACGAGGTACATATCTCAATGGTGGCCAAGCGCTACTGTGTCTCCTGCCACCGCCCCGGCAAAGAGAACAACGAATATCTGATGCAGACCTACGAAGAGATCCTCACCACCGGTGACAATGCCGACAAGAACGTCATCGCTGGTGACCTGGAGAGTTATATCATCGTTACGCTGTACCGCGAATCGATCTACGACGCCAGCGGAGAAGAGATCATCGGGCCCATGCCCCCCAGTAAAGATCTCAAGGCTGAATATATCGATATGTTCGAACGTTGGGTTTTAGCAGGTATGCCTGAAACTGCTGATGAGGCCGCCGCCCTCTCAGAGCCTGCTGTCGAAGATGCTGGTGAGGCCGGTGAGGCCGAAGCTGCACCCGAGGCAGAGGCAACTGAGGCAGAGGCTACTGCGGAGCCATAAAAAATTTCCCAATTCTTCAAGACCCCGGAAGTTTCGAAACTTCCGGGGTCTTAGATTTTATTCAATCACAATCGCTTCCAGCGATGAGATCGGGGGCAAATAATTTGCAATCAACTCCCAGCTATCTCCTGAATCTTTGCTAAAGAAGATTTGACCGGTGCTGGTGCCAATATAGATCCCTGCATCATCACAGTCGTCGGTTGTCATGGCATCCCGCAAGACAACCAGATAAGCGCGCTCGGGTAACCCATTGGTCATTGGCTCCCAGCTCTCCCCGGCATCGCGGCTGCGCCAGACAACAAACTTATAGTCCAAACTGACGCGGAATTGGTCGCTCTCTTCAGGCACCAGGAAGATGGTCTCTGGCTCATGGGGATGCACGACAATGGGGAAGCCAAATCGAGTTGGGAGCTTTCCTTCTCCGATATCAATCCAGGATTCTCCGCCATTATCGCTGCGATACATGCCACAATGGTTTTGCTGATAAAGACGATTCGGGATATCTGGGTGCATGACGATCTTATGAACACACTGTCCGTATTCAGGGAGTTTTTCCGGCAGAAATTCTGCCCGCACATTCTTATTGCGAGGTTGCCAGGTCTCCCCACCATCGGAGGTGTAATAACAGCCTCCGGTTGAAATCGCAAGCCACATTTGGTTCACATCAGTGGGGTGGGGCACAATAGTATGCAAGCACAATCCGCCCGCACCAGGGAACCAGTCTGCCCGATGAGGGTGGTCATACAATCCCTGGTTGATAACCCAGGTTTGGCCGCGATCGGTTGACTTGAATAACGCCGCCGGTTCAACCCCAGCATAAAGGGTGTCTGTCTCCATTTCTCGCCCCGGCTCGATCTTCCACACTTTGAGCACTTCTTCCGTTTTTTGAAGGGCTTCTCCGGGATCACGCGCTTCATCTGGCGTGCCAACGGGACGAGGGGTAACGGATACTCGCTCAAAGGTTGGGGGTTGTTCGGCCTGGGTCCAGGTTTCGCCCAAATCATCCGAGTAATGCGTAGTGGGGCCAAATACTTCATGAACAGCAGAGGCGTGAATACGCTGATCACGCGGGTCCATGATCATATGCATCATGTTCCAGGCTTTGAAATGCAAATCACTGGCATTCCAATGACGGCGCGATTCATCACTGGTGAAGATCAACCCGCCTTTGCGTGTTCCGGCAAAGAGCAATACTTTTTTCATGAGACTCCCTAATCGTGGCCGATCACCCAGGCATCATAAAGGGCAATGCGACCACAGAAATTGCAGATCAACTCCACAGGAATGATGGTTCGCTCACCTTCCACATCAAACTCGGGACCAGTGCGTCCGATAAACCAATCCTCACTCCCACAAACGATACAACTGGTATCGATGCCGCGGTTGGTGAAGTAATCCATATAAACTTGTTTTTGTTTTTCACGATCCGGCGCGAATTTCATCTTATCACCTCACTGACAAGAAGTCATGCCCCGCCCACGCCATACGAATTCAGCATATTTTATATAAATGGAGTGATTATGTCAAATTAATTGAGCATTACAACAGCCGAGTAACGCAGAAAACATCATCAAACGAATTTAATCAAATACCATTAACTCCTTTTTGATAGAAGATTCACTTCTTCAGGAAGTTGAACTTCTGAGTATTTCTCATCAAACATTCATGAAATATATCTGTGCAATATATTGACAATATATATTTTCTCTGATAATATTTGTCCACAATCAACAAAAGCAATACGGAATTAGAGGAGAAAATGGCAATATATCTAAGTTTCAAAGAAATCTGGCGCAACAAAGGACGCTTCTTCCTTTTCAGCCTGGTGATCGCTCTGATCACCTTTTTGGTGCTTTTTACTGCAGGTTTGGGCGAAGGCTTGGCATCCGCAAACAAGGAATATCTTGAGAAGATCGACGCCCAGGTATTGGTTTTCCAGGAAGATACTGGCTACTCCACCATCGAAAGTCGCCTGGAATACGAAGTTCTCCGAAACGTGCGCCGCTGGGAAGGGGTCGCTGATGTGGGCGCGATCGCTTTCAGCAACACGACACTCGTATTCACAGATAGCATCGAAGATATTGATGTTTCATTAGTGGGCGTAGAGCCTGGCAAACCTGGCTCTCCCCCAGCCTACCAGGGCGAACCCATCCGCACCAAACAGGGCAAGGTAGTGGTCATCGATCAACGCATTGCCGATGAAGCTGGCGTACAGGTTGGCGATATGCTAACCCTGAAATCAACCCAAGGTACAGATGATGAGTTCTACCAACTCAAAGTAACAGGTATCAGTGATGGACAGCAATACTTCTTCCAGCCCTCGATCTTTGTCTCTCTTCAAGTTTGGGATGACGTGCGTCCCAAGGCAAATATCGAAAACAATGTTAACCCCATAATTCCCAACATCTTAGCTGTGAAGTTGGATGACCCAACAGCTCTCGAATCGATGTCCAAATTTCTAGAAAACCGCGTTGATGGCATTGAAGTCACGGATATCGTGACAGCATACAAGTCCGCTCCGGGATATGCAGCCCAGCAGAATACGCTTAACACCCAAAAAGGATTCACATTTTTAATCGGCATTCTCGTGATTGGCGGCTTCTTCCAAATCCAGACGCTGCAGAAAGTGCCACAAATTGGCATGCTCAAAGCTATCGGCACATCCAACCACATAGTAGCCAACGCAGCTGTTATGCAAATCATCTTCGTGACCCTTTTCGGTGTCGGCTTGGGCGGGTTGAGCACATTCGGACTGGCCATGGGTTTGCCTGCTGGTATCCCGGTTCTTTTTACGGGCACTTCCATCTTGACAGCTCTAGGTGCGCTGCTACTGATTGGTCCGGTAGGTGGAATGGTTTCCATCCGGCTGGCACTTAAAGTCGAACCTCTGACAGCTTTAGGTATGTAAAAGAAGAGTTTCAAGTTACAAGTTGCAAGTTACAGGTTGAAGGAATTGATATGACAAAGAAAATTTTGGACACACGTGATGTAACAAAGATTTATGAAAGCGGCAATTTGGTTGTAAAAGCCGTTGATGATGTCTCGATTAGTGTTGAAGCTGGAGAATTTATCGGCTTGGTCGGTCCCAGTGGCTCAGGGAAGACAACGATGTTAGCAATGCTGGCGGGTTTACTGAATGCTACAGAAGGCCAGCTAAATATCGATGGACAAGATCTCAACCAAATGAATGATGTGCAACGAACACGCTTTCGACGCGAGAAGATCGGCTTCACTTTCCAGGCCAACAACCTGGTGCCCTATCTGACAGCCCTGGAAAACGTCGAGTTGATGTTGCGTCTGAACAAGAAGAACGGACGAGAAGGTCGCAAACGAGCAGCAGACTTATTAACCCGTCTGGGTATGGGCGATCGACTCAATAACCTGCCCAAACAGCTTTCTGGCGGTCAGCAGCAGCGCGTGGCCATCGCCAGGGCGCTAATCCACAACCCCAGCGTTGTCCTCGCCGACGAGCCCACCGCTAGCCTGGACACCGAGCGCGCCAACCAAGTTGTGCAGATCTTCGCTGACCTGATACACGAGCAGAATAAAGCTGGCATCATGGTGACCCATGACCTGCGCATGTGCAAATATGTCGACAAGGTAATCCAGATGGTCGATGGTAAAGTCGCCCGTATTATCACAGAGCGGTCCGCGATCGACGCCCTGGCTGGCACCAGCCAATTTGACTCGATCCAAACTTCAATGGTGGAGCAAACGAGAAATCAACCAGTTTATATCCCTAATGCCGGCGCAATGATCCCCGCCGTTGTTGGTGCTGACTGAAAACGTCGTAGGCGTGCCGTTGGAACCCACAGATGGACACAGATAAATAAATCTGTGTCCATCTGTGGGTTCATTTCGACGATCAAATTTTAATCACGAAGCAAATCTAGTAACATTTCTCGCGCGCCCATCACCGCCCTGGCGCGGTGGCTGAGTTTGTTCTTCTCGAACATAGGGAGTTCAGCCATGGTCAGGTCAGAGCTTTCTACTAGAAAGATTGGGTCGTAGCCAAAGCCAAAATGGCCGCGCTCTTCAGAGATGATCTCTCCGGGGCAAACCCCCTCTGAGAAATAGGGTTCCCCCTCAGGGGTAACCAGCGCAACCACACAAATGAAACGTGCATGCCAGGGACGCGAATATCCAGACAAGTTCTTCAACAAATGCGCTCGACGGTCCGCATCGGTTGGATTCTCCTGGGGAGCGTACCGCGACGAATATAATCCTGGAGCGCCATGCAGAGCTTCCACTTCCAGTCCTGAGTCGTCTGCAAGGGTGACCATCCCTGACGCTTGTGCATAAGCTATGGCTTTTAGGGCAGCATTCTCCGCGTAACTCGTTCCGACCTCTTCAACGGTCAAATCGATATCGATATCAGCCAGTGAGAGTAAATCTATTTCCACATCGGCTAAAAGGGCCTTAATTTCTGCAACCTTCCCCTGGTTTTTGGTTCCAATGAGCAATTTCTGCATGTAATAACTACCTCACTAAACCCGTCAAATTCATTAGAGAATACCACAGGTTTGCTCATCTGCGCATAACCTGCCTGTGCTATAATCCGGGCAACCTTAACAATATAGATGGTGAAATCATGGCAAATTCAGCGAAGATTTTATTGCTCGAAGTCGGCTTCATTGCGCACGAAGAAATCGGTTACAGCCGCACATTCGATTTCGAGCTTGAACACCTTGTATTAGGAGATGATCTCGAGCTTGACAACCTGACTGGCGAGATCGATTTCTCCCGCACCAGCGAGGGGGTGCTGGCTCAAGCCGAATTCAGCGCTTTCACCGAAACATCATGTGGACGCTGCTTAGAAACGGTCTATCAGCCTCTGGAGAGCAAATTCTCAGAATTGTTCACACTACCCTCCAGGGCTGACAAAGACACGGAGTTGATCCTACCGGCGAACGGCAAGATTGATTTCGCCCCCATTTTGTACGACTATATGCGACTGGAAATTCCCATCAACTCAGTTTGCCGAGAAGATTGCCAAGGCTTATGTCCAGAATGTGGAATCAATCGCAACGAGGAGAGCTGCGACTGCGAGACTGAGACAATCGACCCCAGGCTATCAGATCTCAGATCGCTGTTAGAGGACAAACAATAGGCTCAAATTGCGAGCTCGCTTGACAAACTTATCCGCTCAGTATAAACTGGTTTTCAAAAGAAAGGCTTGCAAAAGATGACACTCGAACGTTCTTTCAAAGTTATGGCTATGTCGATGATGGTGGGCATGATGTCCCGCGCCTGGTCACTGGCAGCCGCTAGCTTTGAAAGAACGAGCTAAATAACTATTCGTAAATGCAAACATAGGCTGCCCAGCAGGCAGCCTTTTTTCTTGTAAAATGGAGACCTTTAGCGTCCTTCTGCTCGCAACGCTCGGAGTGCTGCGCAATACCCTGAAGGTTTCAAAGGAGAACCGCCATGACAAAAAACATACTCGTCGCTATTGCCTGGCCGTATGCCAATGCAGAGATCCATGTTGGCAATGTTACAGGCTCCCACTTGCCTGGGGATATCGTCGCCCGCTATCACCGATTGAAAGGCAATCATGTCGTCATGGTCAGCGGCACAGATTCACATGGAACGCCTGTGACTCTGCGTGCCGATGCGGAAGGCAAACCGGTTGAAGATGTTTACAAGAGCTACCACGATGGCTTCTTAGAACTTTTTCTAGGGCTTGGGATTTCTTACGATTTATTCACAACAACACATACCCAGAACCATTTTGAGGTAGCGCAGAGCATTTTCCAGGCCTTGAAGGACAACGGCTTTCTTTATACAGAAATCCGCCCACAGTGGGCAACCAAAGAGGGAAAATTTCTGCCCGATCGCTATGTAGAAGGAACTTGCTACATCTGTGGGGCCGATGGCGCTCGTTCGGACCAGTGCGATAACTGCGGAAACGTGCTTGAACCTGAGAAGCTGATCGATCCCCACGCCAAAACCGGTGATGCACTAGAGTTGCGTGACACTGAGCATTTTTACCTGGATCTATCCAAACTAGAGCCAGATGTGGCCGATTTCCTTCGAGAACGCCAGGATCATATGCGTGATACAGTCCTGGGCGAATCGCTGCGCAAGATCGAAAGCGAGGGACTAAAGCCGCGCCCTATAACCCGTGACTTGGATTGGGGCATCCCTGTACCCGTTGAGGGTTGGGATGGCAAATGCTTATATGTTTGGTTCGAAGCTGTGATCGGCTACCTGTCTGCCACAGTTGAATGGGCGAAAGTCAAAGACGCTTCCAAAGCATGGGAAGATTGGTGGACGAATCCAGAAGCCAGGACTTTCCATTTCATTGGAAAAGACAATATCTTCTTCCATACAGCTTTATGGCCCGCGGAGCTAATGGGTGCGGGCGAGCGCTTCCTCGAGATTTTTGCAGAGGAAGAGGGCAAGAAACTAACCCTGCCTTATGATGTGCCCGCCAACCAGTTCATGAACCTGGAAAAACAGAAAATTAGCGGCAGTAAGAATTGGGCGGTGTGGGGGCGCGATGCCCTGACGCGCTACGATCCTGATGCATTACGCTACTACCTCACTGTCAACATGCCTGAAAGCCGCGATACCGATTGGGATTGGGATGAGTTCATCGCCCGCAACAATAATGAATTGGTCGCTACTTGGGGCAACCTGGCCAACCGGGTTCTCTCCTTCGGATACAAACATTGGGATGGCGTTGTGCCAACTCCTGGCGATCTGCGCCCCGCGGATCAAGAAATCCTTGATACCATCGAAACCGGGATCGAAAAAGTTGGCGATCTGCTCGAAAAGGTCAAACTACGGGCTGCACTCAATGAAGCAATGCGACTGGCGCAAGAAACGAACAAATATTTGGATACCGCCGCCCCCTGGTTCGAAATTAAATCGGACAAAGATGCCGCGGCCAAAACAGTCTACACCGCCATGCGGGCAATCGATTCGCTCAAGGTGGTCTTTGCGCCCTTCTTGCCATTCACCAGCGAGCAGTTGCACACCTACTTTGGGTATACACAACCGCTGTTTGGAGAGCAGTTTACTGAAGCGCGCTCTGACAATTTGGGCGAGCATACGGTTTTGCGCTATAAGCCTGATCTAGCAAGTGGTAGATGGGAACCCAGTCGGCTTGAAGCCGGGAGGCCGCTACAGAAACCCAAGCCTCTGTTCAAGAAGTTGGAACCTGGCGTTGCGGATGAAGAACGCGCCAGATTAGGGAATTAAAAGCGGGATGCACCGATGTGGTGCGTCCCACTTACTGAAGTTAGGGTTTGCAAACGGGGGTCAGTGAGGGCGCGTGTACCCTACGATTGCACCATTCCCAAACATCTCTTGACTTCCCCGGAAACTCTAAGTTTCCGGGGAAAGTATTGCTCACGGCGCGTTATTGTTGTAGAACCAGTTATAGGCGTAGTAATAGGGAGCGTTCACGCTCTCCACCCGGACGGCAATCTGATAGGAACCCTTTAGAGCATCAGGTATCGAGAATGTAGTCGCGCTCAACGTACCGCTGGCATCCGTGGTCACGGTTTGAACTACTGTTCCATTGATGCCTTGGGTATACATCGCATTCATGCGGACATTATATTGATCATTTGCCCGAAAGTTGCTCGGAGAAATCGTAACCGTACTATCTCTCTGTACCGCCGAAATCGAGAAAGTCGGGTAGCTACTATACGTTGATGAGCTGACAGGTCCCCCGGTATTCGCGCCGGCACTGGTGTTATTATAAAACCAGTTGTACGCATAATACCCATTTACAGGGCTCGATAATCTGATAGCAACTTTATAATCTCCACTAAGTGCGCTGGGGATATTATACGTGGTGTCAGAGAGATTGCCGCTGGCATCCGTTGTCACAGTTTCAACAAGTTCTCCGTTGAGACCCTGAGTGTACATCGTATTCATGCGTACCTCGTAGGTATCATTGGGGGAGAAATTGCTCCCCGAGATAGTAACGGATGTCCCCTGAGCGACACTGGTGATTGAAAAGGTTGGATACCCACTATATGCAGTAGCCCCAAATAGTGCTGTCTCTGCCAAAACGCTACTGCCCGGTAGTGTTAGCAAGATAGCAGTTAGTACGATTGCAGATAAAATCTTCATTTTGAACCTCCTCAATTCAATAATGTTCGTGCAACCGAATATATTAATGCCTGATTTATTTATCGGCAAACATTCCCTGACCTTTATGCCCTAGAGAACCGTTTACCTAACAATTACCTATCAGATTCAACTATAGCATATAAAGGATTAAACGCTGATGCAAGAGTACTTTATTCTCATCTTATCCCCAAATTTAAACTCGAGGGTATCAGGAAACGCCGCGGGACTATGGGGGATCACCCAGGGAATTCCTAGAGAACCGAACTCGATCTAGGCTATGGGAATTGTAGGAGTATCGCCTCCCCTAACACGGTACCAAATACCTTTCTCAGCTAGAAAAAGTAAATGGTGGGCGCGATTTCCTGGGGTCATCACCAGGATATGCTGCCCATCTCTAGCTTCCCATTGACGACCGATGGCATCCACACGATACGTTCTGCGCTTCCAGATGAAATTCAAAGGGAATATCTTTCCCTGGGTGTCAAACCGAACGGTTACTTCAATAGCATCCATGTTATCGAGCTTTAAGATACTCAACTACTAATTGTAAAGTAGCTTCAGCAGATTTCTCCTTATTACTAATTCGATCGCCATCCCAAATAAACTGGCGGGCTTCTTCATGATCGAAAGTGCTCAATCCAACCCAGGTCAGGCCAATGGGCTTATCCTCTGTCCCACCACCTGGACCAGCAATTCCACTTACAGAAATACCAACATCGGCAGCTAGGGCTCGGCGCACGCCTCGGGCCATTTGCAAAACGACTAGTTCACTCACTGCACCATGTTTTTCCAGGGTTTTCCACTCGACCCCGAGAAGACGTACTTTCGCTTCATACGCATAGGCTGTGACGCTGCCCATATAGTACGTAGAAGAACCTGAGATATTCGTAATTCGATCACCAATTAACCCACCCGTGCAGGATTCAGCAACCGCTAAACGCAGCCCATGCATACGCAACAACTTTCCAACAACGATTTCAAGAGGGAGATCAGTCATGCTGACATTATACATTAGGTAGACGACCCATTACTACCATTGATCCCCAAAAACCTGCGCATCCGCGACTGAAGGGGACTATTGCGCTTGACCATGACAACCGTCTTGGTGCACTCGCGCGCTAATCGTTGCGGTATAGATCCGAACAAGCGTTGCTCTAATAGCCCTTCTGATGGTGCATGTACGATCACCAAATCGTGAGCTTCGGCTTCTTCTAGAATACATTGGTACTCATCTTCTGCAGGCAAAATTTGCACCCAAGCCTGGACATTATTCTCCTCTGCCAACCTGCGAAGCCTGGATGCCGCCCGATAGCGTCCGAAATCCCCCATATCAGGCGGGACAACCTGGAGCAGGGTAATCGACGAGGAAAGTTCATGGTAATTCTCGTAATCATGAGCCTGAATACGAGCCAATTTCAATGCCAGGGGAGCGTGGAAATCTCCTCGCGTAGCAACAAGGATCTTTCGTGGCGCCTCGCGTTTCCGGAATCGCACAAAGGCAACATCGCAAGGAGGATCAATACCAATCATATCGATGATCGGATTGGAAACCTCTCCACCCTTATAAGAATAGCCAGGCCAACCCATCATCAACAGATTTACATCCTGCTCCTCAACGGTCATTTGGATAACCTGTCCAACATTTCTACCCAAACGCAAAAGGCTGTGAACGGGGATACCCATTCCTTCAGCACCTTTATAAACATCTCGAATCAATTTGTGGCCCGTAGATAAATATTCCTGACCTTCGACCAACGACAATTGGGTCGGGACCTGAACAACGTGCAATGCCAGCAATTCACCATTTTGATCAGCAGCGATGATGCCACCCAAGAAACCGAGTAAACGGGCTTGTTGGGGGTTGTTCACCGGCACCATAACCGTGAATTCTCGCGAAGTCAGTTGGCGCTCTGAAATAATTGGTGCAGGAACCTGGGGAGCAACGCGCGATTTTGTATACGCAAAATAGATCACTCCCCCAACCCCAATCCAAACCAGGCTGACGATCCAGGCTACAGGTTGAAAGACAACCTGATAAAAGGCTAAGGCCAGATTGATGGTAATTCCCAGCGCAGGCAGCCAGGGGAACAAGGGAGTTTTGAATCCTTTCCCTAATGAGGGATCAGCATTGCGCAAAATGATCAACGCTCCATTAACCAGCGCGAAAGACAACAAGAACAGCACACTGGCCGCAGAGCCGACCACCTCGATGGGTAAAAACACAGCCATACCTACGAATATCAATCCTGTGACTATAACCGCGATTTGGGGCGTGCGGCGAACAGGATGGATTGTTGCCAGCACATTAGGCAACATACGTTCCCGCCCCATAGAAAAAGCCACCCGCGAGGAGGCCATCACCGTAGCATTCAGCGCAGACATGGTCGACAGTAACCCCCCAAACACAATGATCAACACACCTATCGCTGGCATAAAGTTCTCAGCCGCCCGCACGATGCCCGTCTCTTTGAAAATTCCTAGAATCTCCCAAGTCGTATTGATCGCTGGGTCTGCCGGATCAAGAACCTGTGCGCCAGGGATGCCCAACTCTGCAGGTTGTTTCCCAAAGATATCCCCGAATGTGGATGGGTCCACGGCCCCCAGGCTGACTAGCACGATCAACAAATAGATCAATACCGCGATCGACAGAGAGGTAAATGTCGCCTTGGGAATATTGCGGGTTGGATCTTTGATCTCCTCGCTGACCGTCGCGATCAAGTCGTACCCTTCGAAGGCAATAAAAGTCAGCCCCATGGTGACGATCACTCCCCCAAAGCCTTTCGGTAAAAAGGGTGTGAAATTGTCTACGAAGAGGGTCGGCTCATTGAATATGGCGATCACACCAAAAGCTGCAAAAATGCCCAGCACGATGATCTTGGCCATGGTGATGATATTCTCGGCTTTGCCGGTCACATCCGCGCCATAAACATTCAACGAAATGAAAAATGCGCTAACTGCAAAAGTTACCAGGGCCACGGACCCTCCATGCCCCAGTATGCCCACCAACATTTCCGAAATTGAAGGCGCGTAACTATGGAGTAGCTCCATGAAATAACCCCCAAAACCCACCGCGTAGAGCGCACATGCCACCGAATAAGCAAACCACAGCATCCATCCTGAAAGGAACCCCAGCACCCCGGGGAAGGCATGTTTGGCAAAGGCATAGCCTCCCCCGGCCTCAGGAATCGCAGATGCCAATTCCGCATATGTGAATGCAGTAATCAGGGTTACGAAAGCGTTCAGCACAAATGCCAATATCGCCCCAGGGCCCGCTTCGCCCGCTGCCAATCCCGTTAAGACAAAAATCCCCGCCCCAATCATGGCCCCCACCCCAATCATAGTGGCGTCAAAGTAGCCCAATGTGCGTGCCAGTGTAACTTGTTCTTTTTGAGACATTCTTTAGGATTCGACGCTTTCCTCGTTGCTGATCTTAAATTAAAAAGGAGAAAGTTCTCTTTTATTTTTGATCTCTTTTAACCCGCCGCAGAAATGCGGGAGTATTCAAACCGCTTTCCAACAAATACGTTAGGTAATGATTCATCAGGTGCTCGAGTTCCGTCATCACTTGCGGGAGGATTTGCGCCCGACGCGCATCTCGATAACTGCTGCGCTGAAAATGGCGCAGGTATTTGAGCGCCTGCATCGACACCGGGCGGGCCTCGGAAACAGTACTCCCGCAACCTGGGCAGAGCACCCCCCCCTGCGCAGCAGAGAAGAATTGATCTTCGGCCTGGATTTGTTCTTCACAATCCATACAACTGAACAGCTGTGGACGAAATCCAATGTGATCTAATAAACGGATCTCGAAATACCGCACAACAACCTCCGGGGGATCCCCCCGGTTCAATCGTGTCAAGGTATTACTCAACAACCGGTATAAGGCGCGGTTCTCTTCTTCATCAAATGTAAAGCGATCCAATAATTCAGCAGCGTAGGAAGCATAGCCCACCAAAACCAGATCATTACGTAATGGGATCAGAGGTGCCAGGGCTTCAGCCTGGGTGAGCACAAAAAAACTGCGCCCACGGGCCAGCAGCAGGCTGGAACGCATGAATGGCTCCAGGTGCCCGGCTTTGCGCGAGCGCGGCTTGCGCACCCCCTTGGCAACCGCAGAAATTTTGCCCAATTCGCGTGTATACAGCGTCAGCACCCGATCCGCTTCTCCCCACTCACGATAGCGTAAGACAATTCCTTCAGCA
Source organism: uncultured Anaerolineales bacterium (assembly GCA_964438295.1). Classification (GTDB taxonomy): domain Bacteria; phylum Chloroflexota; class Anaerolineae; order Anaerolineales; family UBA11858; genus NIOZ-UU35. The sequence continues at coordinate 24,142 of CAYTKR010000033.1, read as the reverse complement.
CGTAATGAACGCGGTTTAGCGGCCATTGAAATTCAACCAATCTCAGCTTATCGAACGTAGATCGGGTTACTGTAAATCCAACCTCTGCGTTTTCCCCGGTAAAACAGGAAGGCTTCGACGCGATACACACCTGGGTCTGTCGTGATATAGGTACAAGCTTCACGATCTTTCCAGGTTTTGAGAATTTTGCCATTCCTGAGCAACTGGCATTCCGTACGAATCGGCAACTTTATTTGCAGGGTGACTCCGTTGGCGGCAGGGATCTCATCACCAGCCCACGCTTCAGTACCTAAACCCTGGGCTGTGAACCGGAAGCCACGAGTGGGAACTGGCAAATCATATCCGACGAAAGCGTGTCCTTTGCGAAGTGCATCGATCACTAAGCGGCTATCGTTGACTTCATCACCGCCAAATGGTTCGGGGGTGTAAATATGTGTATTGACTGCCCGGAAATGGAACTCGTAGGGAAATAAGATGCGCGTCAGGGGGCCTAACCTACCGATCATGGCATGGGCATCCGAACCGCCTATTGCCACCACGCGCTGGCCGAGATTGAGTAACTCATCCCATTTTTGAAGCACTTCATCAAAAGGGCCATGGGCAATCGATGCGGGGTTAAAAGCGTAAAATATCGCCGGCAACTTCCCCTTGAGCAGCGATTTAAATTCCGACATGGCATTCCACAGTTCGATCCCTGTATAATCTCGCACTTCCCAATCCACCCAAGAAAGATTTTTCTCACCAAAAGCCGGTGCAGCATAATCGGTTGGGTGAGCGAAAAAAGACAGACCGTCCGCGTCATTAACAGCATCGATCAATTTTTGTGGGTCTTTGGCAAAGGGAGCCATTTCCTTATCCGCACCGAAGATCAGCATATGATTCTTTTGCGGCTTACGAGTTTGATCGTGCACTTCTTCCCCCACCAACATCAACAGCTTTTGATCACCATTTCCGTAATATCCCTCCGGACCTTTAACCCAGACGTTATGATCGGTAACAATCACCGCGTCGATACCAGCCTTAATTGCTGCCTGAGCGATCTCTTCATGGGTTCCCCGCCCATCAGAGTAAGGGGTGTGCATGTGCAGGTTGACAATGTATTCTTGCATGGCGAGTCCCAAAAATCGTTAATTGACGATCCTAATATCGAACGGTATAATCCAGGCCTGCTAGGAGCAAGATGGATTTTCAGTCCATTGGCTCTATCAGATCACAGGAGGTTTTTTCGTGGAAGCTTATTTAGATGTCGCATTGATTATAACGTCAATTGCGTTGATTGCGAGTGTAATCCTACAAAGCAAAGGCGCTGGGCTAGGCGGCCTAACAGGTGGTGACGCGGGTGGAATCTTCACTGCTCGTCGCGGCGTAGAAAAACTACTCTTCCGGGTCACCATTGGCTTGAGCTTTTTATTCTTCTTTTTGGCTATGCTAACCGTTCTTACCACCGGATAGCAAATTTTACTGGGGCGCGAAAACCTGAGTAGCTCGGATGCGTGCGCGTGTCCAGTCTCTAGGGCCGTTGCGCCCTTTTTTCTTGTCTGCAAATGAAGAGATTGCGTTGGCAATTGCTGATCGTATTCCTGGCGCTAATTGCTATTGGCGTACTACTGGTTGGGCAACAACCCGTCGTAGTTCAGCCATTGGCACCTGAGCCAGTCACTGGTGGCAGCTACACCGAAGGCTTAGTGGGTGAATTCTCGCGGCTGAATCCGGTTCTGGCTTTCTACAACTCCGCCGACAGAGATATCAACCGCCTGCTTTTCGACAGCCTGGTTCGTTTTGATGACCGCGGCACACCCCAACCGTTAATCGCCGAATCATGGGGTATTTCACGTGATGGCACCGTCTACAATTTCTCCATGCGCACCGACGCCATCTGGCACAATGGGGAACCTGTCACAAGTGCCGACATCATCTTCACCATCAATCTATTGAAGAGCCCAGGGATTCCCATTCCTGAGGACCTGCGTGAATTTTGGAATGAAATTGAAGTTGTTGGACTGGATGAGCATACGATTCAATTTCGACTTCCTGAACCGTTTGCACCCTTCTTAGATTATCTGACCTTTGGGATTCTTCCCGCTCACTTACTGGAAGGTCGGACACCTGAGGCGTTGATTGCCGACCCCTTCAACCTGAGTCCTGTCGGTAGTGGTCCTTATCGTTTCGAACAACTGGTAGTCGAAGCAGGTCAGATCACCGGGGTTGCTTTGACCGCATTTGATGAGTACCACGAAGGCCGCCCATTCATCGATCAGATCATCTTTCGTTATTTCCCTGATCAAGCGTCGGCATTGTCTGCCTACCAAGAAGGCAACATCCAAGGCATCAGCCAGATCTCACCAACGATCCTTGCTGAAGCGCTCGAAGAGCCCAACCTGAACTTTTATACTGGCAGGCTTCCCGAACTCTCGATCATCCTGATGAATTTGGATGACCCCGAAAAACCCTTCTTCCAGGATTCTTCCATCCGTAGAGCACTGCTCACCGGGCTCAACCGCCAATGGATGGTAGACCATGTACTCAATAGTCAGGCTGCCATCGCTGACGGGCCTATCTTCCCAAATACCTGGGCTCACTATGAGGGTATCGCTCGCATTAATTATGACCGCGAAGCCGCCCTCAAGATGATCAAAGATGCCGGCTATACCATCCCGGCGGAGGGCGGCGAGGTGCGCGCCAGTGAAGATGGCGTCTTTTTCTCCTTTACCCTGCTTCACCCAGAAGGAGAACCCTATCCCTCACTGGCTCAATCTATCCAAAGGGATTGGTCTGCGTTGGGGATCAACATCGCCCTGCAAGCTGTTCCCTACGAGCAATTGATCAACAATCATTTGGAAACTCGCAACTACGAAGCTGCCCTGGTTGATTTGAATTTATTCCGCTCCCCCGATCCTGACCCCTATCCCTTCTGGCATCAAACCCAGTCCACAGGGGGACAAAACTATGCCATGTGGGACGACCGGCAAGCCAGCGAATATCTCGAACAGGCCCGCATCCTTGTCGATCCATCCGAACGGACGCGTCTATACCGCAACTTCCAGGTGCGCTTTGCAGGCGAACTCCCCGCATTGCCACTCTTCTACCCCATGTACACCTACGGAGTTGATTCTCAGGTCAAGGGTGTGCGCATTGGTCCGCTCTTCGATACCCCCGACCGCTTCGCTACAGTAACTGACTGGTTCTTGTTTGCTGAACGCAGTGGTAGTGAGACAGCAAAAGATTCATCTGAGTAATTTCCTGCCCTGCGGGGTCAAGCCGTAACCACACAAGGCATGGCCTCTAGAAAAACCTAAAACAAAAAACCCCGGAAGTTTTCGAAACTTCCGGGGTTTTTCAATTTCTCTAATTTCTTATGGCGACCCGAACAGAGCATCTTCCATTTCAAGTAAACTCTTCGCAAGAACGTCCAAATCTGATTGTGCCGCGTAGGGATCATCTTCCATTTCATCGAGCACCAAGTCCAGGCGTTGCTGCAGAGCAGTCACAATTTCACGTTGATCTTCAGGCAGTAAACCAGACACTTTGGTCAGCGCATCTCCTGTCCTTTCCAACGCGACCCGCGCCCTTGCTGGATCATCGACAGCCAAGGCCAGCAAGGCGTTTGACACATCCAGACGAGCATCCAAAATGGAGATGTGTAAATCAAAGCCATCCTGAACCGCGATTAGCTGCTCGTTTTCTGTTGCCAAAGGCTGCAAATCCTCGATTTGTGCTTCCAATACCCCAATCTGATTTTCCAGTTCTGCAGCTTGTTCGGCAGCCACCTGCTGCTCACTCTGGATTTGGCTGCTTAACTCCCTGTTGCTTTGAACCTCTGGTCGGTACAGCAAATATACTGCGGCCAGAAATCCTAATCCAAACACAATCAACAATCCCAGCGTCCAACGAACTAACGCGCGGAAGAAACGCCGGACCCTGCTTTCTTGCTTTGGCTCTTCTTCTTCGGCATCGGAAACAGCTTCTGTTTCAGCTTCTGCTACAGGTTCTGGTTCTTTTTCTTCAACAGGCGGGATTGGCTCTGTGATCTCCGAGTCTCCAGCCAAAGGGGCAGGTGATGCGGTATTTGCATCCGGTGAACCTGCTTCAATACCACCATCATTTGTGGTGGGGAATTCATTTTCCAATTCAGTCATGCTTATCTCCTATCTAAGTGTTTTGCGGTTTGTGGCTTGAAATAATACTGACCGGTTTCACCGCAAAACCTGTGTAAATGCCGGTTGTTTCTCACAATTTATTTTGGGATTCTTTCCGGCATTTACTTAAGACATCTTGCTCATAAAAGGTGATCCCACGATTCCAAAATAAATAACCCTAAAACTCACTAAGGGTTTTCAGGATGTTGAATGGCACCTAACAGCTCGCGCAGCCCATCCAAAAAATACTCAAACTCTACCGCCTCAGAGCGCAAATCATTCATTTCATCCAATAAGAATTCTGACTGTTCGAGCACAATCGTGATATCTTCATCGATTTGATCGACACGCTCGCCAACCCCTTCGAGATTCGAGAGCCGCTCTCGCAGCCCTTCCAAATCATGCGCCAGAACGCCAATCTGTTCACCAAGGATCTCGATCTGGCGATTGTACTCTGAAAGTTGGCCTGGGCGCACATATCGCAAACCGCCATTGATACCACCCAGGATTCCCAGGCTTAGAACCAGCGCCAGAATAAAGGCAATCAAACTGCATAAAATTGACATCCCCCAGGCTTGTACGCGTGTGACCGTTTTGACTTTGGGCAATTCCTTTGGCTCAACAAACTCAGGAATTGCTGCTTCGGCATCTGGGGCATCTTCATGTGACAGGCCATCTTCGGGAATGACATCCTCGGATTCATCTACCAAATCTGTCTCCAAAGATTCTTGGTCTGAAACAGATTCACCTTCAGAAACTGGTTCAGCATCTGGCGCTGGCTCATCTGACTCCAAACTCACCAAAGGCGAGATACGTTCCACAAACGCTGGACCAATGCCTTCCACTTCTAGCAAATCGTCTAGAACACCAAAAGGACGCGCCGCGCCAATCCGTTCAGCAATGGCTGGACCCACACCTGGCAAGGAGATCAAATCATCTTGAGAAGCCGTGTTCAGATTGATTAATTCAGACATCGCACCCTCCATTCTTACGGATGAAGTGAATAACAGAATACCCTTAGTATAGCCGAATTTTTCTTATCATGCAGAGATTCTTCAGGAATTCCCAGTGTGATTCCCTGCTACTTCCTATTGTTCTAATCTTCCGAGAAATAGAAACACCCCACTATGAAAGTAGTGGGGTGAGAATTGGGTATCCGCCTCTTACACCTTTATTGACGAAAATACGGCGGATTTGGGAGTGGCGGAAGAGCGTTGTTCAATCGCCCTTCTGCAAAGAATGAGGAGAGTTATTTCGTCTTGACCTTGATGGTCTTGGGGCGTTCTTCTTCCACTTTGGGAATCCGCAGGTTCAAGATACCGTTCTTCAAAGAAGCTTCAGCATTGGCGGCTTCCAGTTTGGTGGAGAAGCGCAATCGGCGATGGAAGTTCCCAGTCGGTCGCTCACTGCGCAGATAGTTGTCATCTTCTTCGGCTTCGTTTTTGAACTCGCCGCTGAGATCCACAACGTTCTCAAGGATTTCGATATTTAGATCATCAGCCTCTAACCCTGGCAGGGTCGCGACGATCACGAATGCATCCTGTTCCTCTTTTACATCAACGGGGACGTGTACATCGCTGTGCAGACCAACATTGCGGGCAATGCGATCACCGGGGTAATAGCGCATCATGCGGGCTCGACGTCGGGGGGGGGCGTATAAAGTCATCATTTGTTATCTCCTATAAACCTGATTGAATATTTTTGATTACGGACATAATCATACAAGGTTCTTATTAGAGAAATACAAATGAAACATAAGAAGACCGCAAACGATGTATAAGTGTTTTATTAGCGAAAAAGAGCCTGGGTATTATCGCAACCGAGGCTCTTTTTCACTAATCATGTTGTAGCTAGGTGCTTTGAGCAACTACGATCAAGGATGACGAGTCCATATTGAAAGAACTGCTGTCAAAATCGCCGTATGTGTGAAGGATATCGAAACCAGTTTTATCGAAATCTTGAAGGATTTCTCGAACGTCCTGAAGATGATGTGTCGCAGAAAGTGTGTGCCGCTCAATACGGCCATCAGGTAGCAAATAATCGTAATGCCAGTGGAAATGTATCCCCGAACCTACTCTTTCCCATTGGCTGCTGGCCTGGACCGGATTGCCAGTTTGGGGATGGGTAAAGATTGATTCATTCTCCGATTGCCCATCATCTGGAAGATCTGAAAGCAGGCTTGGGTTGGGTAAACTGATGATCAACACACCTCCCGCTGCCAGATGCAAACGAGCTCGATGTAGAGCAACCTGTCGATCTTCGAGCAAGAGGGTGCTATATGTATTGCACGGCATCAAGATGAGGGGGAACCGAGCCGCAAGACAGTATCTGCGCAAATCGCCGCGCACCAAACCTACTCGATTTTTGATCGAATTGGAAAGGCGCCCTCGTAGCTGATCCAGCATGGCTGGATCATAGTCTAGTCCGAAGATTGTGTGTCCAGCCTCTGCCAGTGGGATCAACACCCGCCCAGTCCCACAGCCTAGCTCAAGGATCGGTCCGCCCTGTTTTTTCGCCCAATGCAGCCAGAAAGATAAATCATGTGCCTCCAAGCTATGATGGGTATGGTAGAGCATTGCCAGGAAAGCATCTTCAATCACGCGATTTACCACTCCGCTTTTGGAACCAATTTGCCACCTCGCTTTGGTGAACTTCTGACGCCCACAGTGCTGGAAAACTCGTCTGTTCATGCGAGGCGGCAGCGGCTGATGGCATGACAGCTCCAGTTCGAAGCAAGCCTTTGATTGCCGCGACTGCTTCCGGCGGGTATTGCCGAATGTCGCGAGCCATTTCCAAAGCATCAGAATACGTCTCTCCAGCAGGTACTACACGGTTCGCTAATCCATAGATCAGCATTTCCTGAGCACTCAAAACGCGCCCGGTTACCAGCAACTCCATAGCCCGACTGTATCCCGCCAATCGCAACAAACGCTGACCGCCGCCCCAACCAGGGATCAACCCCAGGGTGACCTGAACAAATCCCAGGCTGGCGTTCTCAGCGGCAATTCTCAGATCACAGGCTAAGGCGATCTCACCACCACCGCCCCGGGCAGGTCCATTGATCGCTGCGATCACCGGACAAGACAAGGCATCCAGGCGCCGTAAGGCGTTGGTCATAATGCGAGAAAGGCGCCAGCCATCCCTTTCGGAAGAAGAATCATGCAACGCTTTAAGGTCGCCACCAGCGATAAAAGCATCCCCAGCGCCAGTGACGATCAACGCTCGCAAGTCCTCATCTGCATGAGCGCTTTCGACTGCCAAGGCAAAATCATCCATGGCTTTCCAATCTAATGCATTGCGAACTTGGGGCCTGGAAACTTCGAGTACAGAAATCCCTTCTTCGATTAGCTGCAATCTGACAGGCATAAAAACTCCTTGCGCGTAAGGCTGAATGGCATTATACTCCCGTTCGCCGGGGTGTAGCGCAGTTGGAAGCGCGCTGCGTTTGGGACGCAGAGGTCCGGGGTTCAAGTCCCCGCACCCCGACCATGATATATAATGCGTAAAACGTTTATAACCTACGTTTTACGCATTACGTTTATAACGGAGGAACACCAAATGATCAAACAAAAGAAATATGATGGCGTGATCGAAGCCGTTCACTATGCACCCGATGGGCAAATCGATTGGGTACGAGCCTATGAACGAAAAGGTTTTGTCTTCACAGATTGGATGAAACTCGATCGGGCAACGCTGGTCGACCGGCTCAAAGGTGGTGCCCGCTTCCATGCCGGGCAGCGCAAAACTCGTATGGGCAATGATTTCGAAATTACAGTTGCCATCCGTTTAGTGGGGAAAGAAGGTTCGGAGGTGATCGTCGCTGGTGACTCAAAAGGGGACGTTGACCATCTCGAAGGCGTGCCAATTTTTTAGCACATCCGTACTGATTTTATGCCAGAGTAGATGTTGTGGTTCAATCCCATGCCATCCGTATTCAGGCAATGCTTTTGAGTGTTTTTTCCCTTATAGTCACTGGTATAATCACCTCTACAGCAAGCAACCTTGAGCTTCTCGATAGGGAGCCAATGAAATGATTGTACGAGATTTTTCCCCGATTCCATATCAAGGTGGCAAACTCCCCTTCACTGACCTGTTGAAGGCGATCTTTAAACACGGATTTAGCTGGCCTGGAGATATGCAATCGCAAGATTATATCGTTTATTATCTGATGCGATCGCTGGACAATTCCTATACGTTGTTGCGGAACATTTCCCTGCCCAGTGTAGATGTCCTGATCCCTTTCATTCTTGTGGGCCCCTCTGGTGTTACTGTCTTCAACAACAGCCCAGCCAGCGGCATATTCCGCGCCAGGAAAAACGTTTGGGCTGTCATGGATAAACGTGATGGGGCCTTCCGGCCCTCATCCCCGAACCTTGTTATGCGCACAACGCTCTTAGCACACGCGGTAAACACCTATGTCAAAGATAAAGGTTACACGGAAGTTTCTACCGAGGGTGTTCTGGTATTGACCGACCCAGGTACGCATGTCGACACTGACAGACCCGATGTGCGCGTAGTTTTAATCGATGGTCTGGACAGATTTACGGGCCAAATCAAAACAACACCCCCTGTAATGGATCGAGAGAGACGCTACAAGCTTATCCAGGCTATCGAACTGAGTCGGGAATCTACTGAGGTCGTGACCCCTGCAGAAACCCCTCAAGGCAGAGCGCTGCCCCAAGCCCTGGATTCGAGTTTCGACCAGGCAGTGAGACCTCTTCACAAAAAGGCCGCTTTCTCCAAGCGTCAATGGCTGATTTTGGGAGCTTTTGTGTTTGCGGAAGTGATCGTCCTGGTAATCTTCTTGTTCCTGATCGTTCTGACTGCCTGACCAAAATAACCACGAGAAACAGTGCCTCATCAAGAATAGCCATCAACCCAAACCCAATTCCGCCGCGCACTTCAATTCAAACCTACGGAAAACATCGTGGAGAACCCACTCTTATCTATCATCATCCCAGCTTACAACGAAGAAACTCGCCTGCCTAATACGCTTGGGCAGGTGTTCGATTTTTTAAGGGTTCAAGAGTATGTTGCTGAGGTGGTCGTCGTCGAAAATGGCAGTCAGGATAACACACTCGAAATCGCAAAGTCATTTTCCAAGGATCACCCAGAACTAACCGTATTACATGAATCATTTCCAGGAAAAGGTTCAGCGGTACGCAAAGGGATGCTGACGGCCAGGGGGGAATACCGCTTTATGTGCGACGCCGATCTTTCCATGCCCATCGCTGAGGTCAATCGCTTCATCCCACCCGTCTTGAAAGATTTCGATCTGGCCATCTCCTCGCGCGAGGCTCCAGGGGCTGTGCGCTACAATGAACCAGAATTCCGGCATCTGGGCGGACGCGCAATCAACTTGATAATCCGCACTCTGGCACTTCCCGGCATCCACGACACGCAATGCGGTTTTAAATGCTTTCGGGCACCCATCGCCGAAGACCTCTTCAAACACCAAACCCTTACTGGCTGGTCATTCGATATCGAATTGCTATTCATGGCACGTCTGCGCGGATACCGCATTTTCGAAATCCCCATCCCCTGGTACTTCAACGCCGACACAAAACTGAGTCCGGTTCGCGACGCGCTGCAAATGGTACTTGATATCTGGACCATCCGCAACAACGCCCGTCGAGGGCAATATGACGCCCAAGATTGACCCCGCGCTAATCCCAGAGGCCCCAACCCTGGATTGGGAGTTGACTCTTTGGAAGAATGGCATCTTGAAGATTGCCGGGATCGATGAAGCCGGACGCGGCGCTTTGGCTGGACCTGTCGCCGCTGCCGCGGTGATCCTGCCTCCAGAGCGGAATGTCACGCGAGAGTTGAGCGGAGTGCGCGATTCCAAACAAATGACCGCCTCCCAGCGAGAATCCTGGACCCAGTGTATTCAAGAGATTGCCCTGGCCTTTGGAGTGGGGTTTGCTACCCCAAATGAGATCGACAGCCTGAGTATCGTCCCTGCCACCCAACTGGCTGCCCTGCGAGCGCTGGCAGCTCTGAGCGTCGCCCCTGAATACCTGCTAATCGATTACATCTTTCTACCCAATTCAGCTTTGCCGCAAACTTCGCTGGTCAAAGGAGATATGCGCTCTCTGAGCATCGCGGCAGCTTCGGTGTTGGCGAAAACCGGCCGCGACAACCACATGATGGAGCTTGATGATGAGCATCCTGGATACGGGCTGTCAGATCACAAAGGCTATGGTACCGCGGCCCATAGAGAAGCGATATCGTCGTTGGGACCTTCACCAATTCACCGATTATCATTTGAACCCATGCGTTCTCAAGTTAGCACAATAGAACATTCAATTTCTGAGGAGTTAGCATGACACACCAAAAACAACCCAAGCAATTCGGTTTGTGGCCCAGCCCAATTTCGCCCAAACGATTAGCACGCGGGATTGGCTTCAGCGATGTAGCCTGGGATCACGACGGCACGCTGGTATGGCGAGAAAGCCGTTCAGGTCAGGGTGTTCTGGTTGTGCAGCCCGCTGATGGCAGTGCGCCACGCGATCTAAATAGCGACTTCGCCGTAAGCGCCGGCGTCGGTTATGGAGGGGGAGACTTCAGCGTAGGGGGTGGGAATGTGTATTTCGTGGAAAAGGAATCTAAGCGAATTTACCGGCAGCCCACTCAAACCGGAGGCGGGATAACTCGACCTATCTCGCCCGCGTTTGGAGCCGCTGCTTCCCCAACTCTCTCCCCAAAAGGCCAGCATTTGCTCTACATCCACACCAATGAACGCCAGGACTCTATCGCCATCGTCGATGCGGAGGGGGCCTCTTGGCCCCAAAAGTTGGTCTCGGGAGATGATTTCTACATGCAGCCCTGCTGGCATCCCGATGGAGAACGCATCGCCTGGATTGCATGGAATCATCCCCAAATGCCATGGGATGGAACCAAGTTACAAATTGCAAGTTTGCAGGTTGAAAGGTGGCAAGTCAGCGAAACGACGACTATTGCTGGAGACGAAGACACCTCCATATTCCAACCGCAGTTCTCTCCCGATGGTCGTTATCTGGCATATGTTTCCGACAAAAGCGGCTGGTGGCAGATCTATGTATATGATTTGGAGAGCAAAGAGTACCGCCAATTGACCCATGGTGAAGCCGAACATGGCATTCCAGCCTGGGTACAAGGTATGCGCACGTACGGATTCAGCCCCGCGGGCGAAAGTGTTTACTACATACGCATCCAGGAAGGATTCAACAGTCTCTGGCAGGTGGATATCGCTAGTGGGGAAGCCAAACAGCTTTCTCTCGATGAAGAATACACCTGGCTAGAGCAGATCGCAGTTCATCATAAACGTGAGCAACTGGCGCTGATTGCTTCCGGAGGGATGACACCAACGCGCGTGATCTCTTTCTCCCAAAAAGATGGGGCGCGCGTCTGGCGGCGTTCGACATCCGAGGATTTACCCCCCTCAACCTATACTCCACCTGAACCGCTCACCTGGCAGGGTATGGACGGCGAGCAGGTTTATGGTCTTTTCTATGAACCACAGTCTGACCAGTTTGAAAGTGTCGGGAGTCCGCCATTGATCGCGCTGATCCACGGAGGGCCTACCAGCCAGCGTGGGGCGAGCTTTTATAGCAATGTGCAGTTCTTCACCACGCGTGGCTACGCTGTTCTGCAAGTCAATTACCGCGGTAGCACTGGCTACGGACGCGCATACCGCGACAAACTCAGGGGCAATTGGGGGATCTATGATGTCGAGGACGCGGTCAGCGGTGTGCGTCACCTAGTTGCCCAGAATCGCGTTGATGAGAAGCGTATGGTGATCATGGGCGGCAGCGCTGGAGGCTTCACGGTGCTCAAGGCCTTAGAAGACTACCCTGGCGTATTCAAAGCCGGAGTATGCTTGTATGGCGTCGCCAACCAATTCACCCTGGTGGCCGATACCCATAAATTCGAAGAGCGCTATTCGGACTCTCTTTTAGGCTCATTGCCCGAAGCCGCTGATATCTACCGCGAGCGATCCCCGATCTTCTTCGCTGATAAGATACAGGATCCCATTATCGTCTTCCAGGGCGAGGACGACAAGGTTGTACCTCAGGCCCAATCGGATGCCATTGTCGAAGCATTGCAGCGCAACGGGGTACCCCATGAATATCATCTCTACGCTGGAGAGGGGCATGGCTTCCGAAAAGCTGAGACTATCGAACATTTTTTCAGCGCAGTTGAGCGTTTCTTGAAAGAGCATGTGATTTACTCATAAATGATCGATATCAATACCTATTCCTTCGCTTTCCTGGATGTTGAAACTACAGGTCTCTCGGCATGGTTCGGAGATCGCATCTGTGAGATCGGCATCGAACGCGTCCATCGAAATGAGATCCAGGACTCGCTTTCCACTTTGATCAACCCCCAACGGGGAATCTCCCCAGGCGCAGCGCGCGTCAACGGATTGACCGATGATGATGTACGCGACGCGCCCCTCTTTGCCAAAATTGCGGAGCGTACCGAATCACTGCTGGCAGATGCTGTCATCGTCTGTCACAATGCTCCGTTCGATTTAGGCTTCATTGATAATGAATTCTCACGTCTCGGAAAAAAATTTCAGGCACCCCAAGTAATTGACACCCTCGAACTGGCCCGGCAATATTTTTATTTCCATTCCAACAGCCTGGGTTCCATCGCCCAAGAATTAGCCATTCCAACCCCTAACGCGCACCGCGCCCTTGGAGATGTGATCACCACCCGGCGGATTCTCCAACATTTTCTACGAGAATTGAGTAAAGAAGGCTTTACTCATCTTGATGAACTGATCAGTGGGTATAGCTCCCAATACCGCTCGCCCGAAGATATCTTGCTCCCGTCAATTATCGAAGAAACCTTGAAAAGCGGAGAGCAACTGCAAATCACGTACCAGGATCAAAAGGGGCGTCAATCCAAGCGCTGGATCACCCCCAGACAGGTTCTTACCGCTTATAATTCCGTCTATCTGATTGCCTACTGCCATCTGCGCGAGTCTGAGCGAAATTTCCGCTTAGATCGCATTGTGGAGATGAAAACCAAATAACTAACCCATTTCGGGACATGAAACGAAAGCCTACATGTTTCTTCACCACCAAGTTCACGAAGGCAATAAATAGATAAGAATTAGCGTGACTTCATACCCTTAGTGTTAATGTTTTTCACTTGGAGATAACTACCATGGGATTTCTAAAGAAAATAGCCGACATTTTTACCACTTCAGGCTCTAGCGGCGCACCGGCCTATTGGATCTACGTGCAGTGTGACCGTTGTGGCGAGAAGATCAAAACGCGCGTGAACCTGCACAGTGATCTCAGTATCCGTTATGCCGAAAAAGACGATGCGGACACCTATTTCTGCCGCAAGATGATCATTGGCAACCAGCGCTGCTTCCAGAAAATCGAGGTCGAGATGACCTTCGACCGCAACAAGAAACTCAAAGATCGACAGATTTCAGGGGGGCAGTTTATCAGCGAAGAGGAGTTTTCAACAAATTAAAAATACCTCACACGATAGTATGCCTTACGAGGTATTTACACATTATTCGAAGGTTAAATTACTAAGCCGCCTGCTCCCTCCTCCTGGAAAGGAATATTTTGGTTCCCTCAGCAGCCAGGGCGGGGACAAATAGCAGAGGCAGCAGGTACTGCCATTGGCTCCAGGACAGGGGTGCGGTGTTGAAGACGGGCTGTAAGAAGGGCACGTAAACTACAGCGAGCAGCAACACCAACGAAGAAATCACTGCCCAGTTCATGGCGCGATTATTAAACAGTCCAATCTGTAAAATGGGGATATTCTCAGAACGGGCAGTAAAGGCCCGCAGCAACTCGGAAAACGAGAGTGCGACAAAAGCCATCGACATGGCGATCTCAGGTTGATCGGAATACAGAGTCAACCCGATCCAATAAGCCGTAAGTGTTATCGCAGTGATGGCCACGGTTTGCACAACGATGCCAATCTGCATGACCCGGTTGATGATCGGCTCCTTTGGAGGACGCGGGGGACGATCCATGATATCGGGATCGCCCTTTTCGACACCCAAGGCCAGAGCCGGGGCTCCGTCCGTAATCAGGTTGAGCCACAGCAACTGAATAGCCGTCAGGGGCGAGGGCAAACCCATCAAAGTTGCCAGGAATATGATGGCGATCTCGGCCAGATTACAGGATAGCAGGTAATATACGAACTTGCGGATATTGCTGTAGATCACACGGCCCTGCTCCACTGCCGATACGATGCTGGCGTAGTTATCATCGGTGAGCACCATGTCAGCAGTCTCTTTGGTCACGTCGGTGCCGGTAATGCCCATGGCTACGCCGATATCAGCCTGCTTGATGGAAGGAGCGTCGTTTACGCCGTCACCGGTCATGGCGACCACTTCACCATTCGTTCGCAGGGCTTGCACCACGCGCATCTTGTGCTGGGGGGAAACGCGGGCGAAGACATCGGTGTGAACGACTTTCTCTTGCAAGGTCTGGTTGTCGATCTCATCGAGTTCGAGCCCGGTGAGTACTCCGTGGCCTTCCCGGAGCAAGCCAATATCTCTGGCAATGGCACGCGCTGTATTAGGGTAATCTCCCGTGATCATTACGGTGCGTATACCAGCATGAGTCGCCGTATCCAGTGCCGGGGTTACCTCGGGGCGAGCGGGGTCGATCATGCCAATCAGGCCTACAAAGATCAGATTCTCCTCGATGCCATCATCCATAAACTCCCCGTCGTGGTCGGAGTCTAGATCGCGGGCCACACGATAAGCAACACCCAACACTCGCAAGGCATCTTGCGTCATAGAGTCATTTGCAGCCAAGATACGGCGGCGCTGCTCATCATCCAGGGGAACCGCTTTATCTGCGCGGTTCTGATAGTGAGTACACTGCTGGAGCACCACGTCGGGAGCACCCTTCTCGGCAACGATATACCACTCGCGCTGTTGTGTATCGTAAAATGGGGAGATATCTTCGGGCTGAGGGTCGCGTACCGTGTGCACCGTGACCATGCGTTTGCGTTCCGAATCAAAGGGAACTTCCTGAATGCGCGGGTAGGCCTCATTCAGCAGGATTGGCATAGCTCCTGCTTTGGCTGCTGCTACCAACAATGCACCTTCGGTGGGATCGCCTACGACACGGTAAACCAACTCATCGGTGCTCAGGCGCTCGGTCTCGAGTACGGCATCATTATTGAGGGCGCCGATCCATAAGGTGGTCAGGATCGCCGGGTAATCCGTCAGCCGGACAGGCTCACCGTCCATCAAGAACTCACCCTGAATGCTGTAACCGCTGCCGGAGACAGCGATGAATTCACCATCAGCGGCCACACGAGTGACGGTCATTTCGTTCTGGGTCAGGGTACCAGTCTTATCGGAGCAAATCACCGTAGCGGAGCCCAGGGTTTCCACAGAGGACAGGCGTCGGATGAGGGCATTGCGTTTGATCATCTCACGCATCCCCAAGGCCAGACTGATGGTTACGACTGCAGGCAATCCTTCAGGGACGGCAGCAATAGCCAAACTGACGGCGATGATGAACATCTCGAGGGGCGGAGTGCCACGCAACCACCCCAGGAGGAATACCAGACCACAAACCGCCAGGGCTGCCCACCCCAAAGTGCGACCCAATTGATCCAGGCGTTTCTGCAGGGGGGTCTGTTCCTGCTCCACCGATTGCAGCATCTCGGCAATGCGACCAATTTGTGTGGTCATACCCGTGCCGACAACAACCCCTTGGCCGCGGCCATAGGTGACCACTGTGCCCATGAAGGCAGTGTTCTCTCGGTCAGCGGTCGGAGTATTGGGGGGGAATACCGAGTGGCAATCCTTTTTCACCGGGACCGATTCTCCCGTTAGGGGGGCCTCATCAACTCGAAGGTTGACAGATTCGATCAGCCGCACATCAGCAGGGATATAGTTTCCGGCCTCCAAGAAGACAAGATCCCCAGGTACAAGTTCGCGTCCAGGGACACTGACACGGTGTCCATCTCGCAAGACATCGGCTTCGGGGGCAGCCAGTTGGCGCAGAGCGGCCAGTTCTTGCTCCGCGCGGCGATTTTGGAACACTCCCAAAGCAGCGTTCAAGATCACAATCGCCATGATCGCCGCCGCTTCGACCCAATCCCCCAGCAGAGCTGAGATAACTGCAGCTATGATGAGAAGCGTGACTACAAAATCGCGAAACTGCTCCCAGAGCATTTGCCAGATCGTAGTAGGAGGCGCTTCCTTCAGTTGGTTCAGGCCGTAGGTTCCCAGGCGTTTTTCTGCTTCTGCAGTTGTCAAACCTGTTTCTGTTGAAACGCCAAGATTCTCTAGGGTTTCTTTAGCCTCAATCGAATGCCAGTTCATTGGAGACAGAGTTGTGGTGTTTTCTTCAGGCATGTTGGACTCCGTAGAATAGTAAAGAAAATACCAGGGCGAAAACCCCTGGCCGGTCAGATTATACCGCGCCAAATGATACCCAAATGAAATGGGAGTACACCAAAATAATATGGGTGTTGCCCGGTAGGTTCTGGGAATGCTATAATCGAATTGCCACTCCTACGTGTAACATTTCTGCCTTTAGCGCATCTAAAGAGTGGCTTCAAACGTCATGCAAGTTGCTGTGAACGATCTGTGTTTTGCAAATTGCGTCACGATTGGAGGGGCGAATCAGTTTAAAAATCAAGGAGTGAAAAGCGATGACATATTCAATAATTGAAATTCCCGAAAAGGGCTCAAAAGTCGGCATCAAGGACGGAAAACTTCAGGTACCTGATAATCCTATCCTGCCATTCATTGAGGGTGATGGAACTGGCCGCGATATATGGAAAGCTTCGGTGCGCGTGTTCGACGCTGCGGTTGAAAAAGCCTACGGCGGTACACGAAAAATTCATTGGATGGAAGTATTCGCAGGCGAGAAGGCTTTCGACATGGTTGGTGAATGGTTGCCTGATGAAACCGTTGCAGCATTCCGCGAATTCTTGGTAGGGATCAAAGGACCGCTGACTACACCGATTGGCGGCGGTATTCGTTCGTTGAACGTCGCCTTACGCAAATTCCTGGACCTGTATGTTTGCCAGCGTCCTGTCCAATATCTGGAAGGTACCCCCTCCCCGGTGAAGCGTCCCGAAGACGTCGATATGGTCGTTTTCCGAGAGAATACCGAGGATATCTATGCTGGTGCTGAATTTCAATTTGGCACCCAAGAAAATCAAGCCTTTCGAGATACACTAAAGGAAAGATTCCCCGAGCAATACGCAAAGCTGCGCTTCCCCAATACTGCCGGAATCAGCATCAAGCCGGTCTCCAAAGAAGGCACTGAACGCCTGGTGCGCGCTGCCATTCAGTGGGCCCTGGACAATGATCGCAGGGGCGTTAGCCTGGTGCACAAAGGCAATATCATGAAGTTCACCGAAGGCGCCTTCCGTAACTGGGGCTACGAGCTCGCCAAGCGTGAGTTCCGCAACGATGTTGTGACCGAACGGGAAACTTGGATATTGGGGAATAAAGAAGCTAGCCCTGATCTGAGCGTCGAAGAGAACGCTCGTATGATCGACCCGGGTTTCGACATGATGGCTCCTGAAAAGCAGCAAGAAATCCTTGACGAGGTCGAGGCAGCCCTGACCCTTTGGGAATCGCATGGGGATGGAAAATGGAAAGACAAACTGCGCATCAAAGACACCATTGCTGATATCGTTTTCCAACAAACCATTACCCGTGCCAAAGAATTTGATGTACTGGCAACGATGAATTTGAACGGAGACTATCTCTCCGATGCGCTGGCTGCTCAGATAGGCGGTATGGGAATTGCCCCCGGCGCCAATATCAACTATGAAACCGGACACGCCATCTTCGAGGCCACCCACGGAACAGCCCCAAAATACGCCGATAAAGATCAGGTCAATCCTGGCTCGGTGATCCTT
Source organism: uncultured Anaerolineales bacterium (assembly GCA_964438295.1). Classification (GTDB taxonomy): domain Bacteria; phylum Chloroflexota; class Anaerolineae; order Anaerolineales; family UBA11858; genus NIOZ-UU35. Next base: position 6,143 of record CAYTKR010000033.1, on the reverse strand, counting down.
TCCGGCGAGATGATGTTCCGCTTCTTGGGCTGGAACGAAGCTGCTGATTTGATCTTGAAAGGGATGCGCGAGGCGGTCAAAGCCAAAACGGTCACTTATGATTTCCACCGCCTAATGGATGGAGCAACGCTGTTGAAATGTTCTGAGTTCGGTGACGCAATCATCCAGCACATGGATGATTAGAAGGAACGCTCCAGAGCGTCTCTCGCTGATATTCGAAAGAACCGGGCTCCAGTAGTGTTATAAGCTACTGGAGCCCTGTTTTCTCGACATGCATCCCCCGTCCTAATTCTCATAATTTACAGAAGGGGCGGGGATAGAAATGACCATTCGCAACGAAAATTAAATTCAGGGGGTGTCATGATTTATGAATAGCGCCAAGGTACTATCATTTTGCTATTTGGGGGTATTTGGGGTATGATTATATGCGCATAACCCTCGCTATCGGGATTCGAGATACTTACACACCCCTATTCATTTGAACATGGACATTCTCAATACAATCCTATCGCTTGATCCACGCATCTTGATCGCTGCCGTAGGTGGGATCGCATTCATCGTTGGAGGTGGTCTCACCAGCTTCTATTGGCTTCGGAGAGAGCAGTTTCGCAAGGAGCGCCTGAAATCACAGGTTCAGAAACGCAAGAAGATGGCCCAGGTTCATACCCAGCAACTCGACGCTGGGCGTCTCCGCGAGATTTCGACAATGCTGACCAACCTGACCGCTACGCTGAACTATAACCGCGTCCTGGAACTGGCCTTGGAAATCAGCATGCAAGCGCTAACATCTATTGATGACCCTGGCGACCGATTGATTGGAGCCGTATTGCTATTTTCGAGTGGGGATGAAGAATCTGCCAGCCTGTATATTGGGGTTTCCCGACGACTAACACCTGCCGACATGCATCAGACATTCCCAGGGATGCTGGGGTTATTACGCGAGGTGATCGATGAAGGTGGCGCCATCCCAACTCAGGATCTAGCCAATGACCCCGAACTGGGAAAGATCATGGCTTTCCAAAGTTGCCGTTCGGGTTACTGTATTCCCCTTAGGCATGGAATTGATACATACGGCGTGATCTTATTCGCCCATCCCAACGAGCAGTTCTTCTCTACCAGTAACCGCGAAGTGCTCAACATCATTGCTAAACAAGCGGTCGTTTCCATCCAAAATGCCCGTCTCTACCAAGACCTGGAAACCAAAAAAGAACGCATGATGGAAATCCAGGAAGAAGCCCGTAAGAAATTGGCCCGAGATCTTCACGATGGCCCCACCCAATCTGTGGCCGCCATCGCCATGCGGATCAACTTTGCCCGGCGGTTAATGGAACGTGACCAAAGTGCGGCCTCCGACGAAATGTTCAAGATCGAAGATCTTGCCCGTCTAACCACAAAAGAAATCCGCCATATGCTCTTTACCCTGCGGCCGCTCGTTCTCGAATCTAAGGGTTTGGCTGCTGCGCTGCATTCCATGGCCGAGAAGATGAAAGAAACCTATGGCCAGAATGTGGTACTTGAAATCTCTGAAGATGTGGTCTCCCAGTTAGAGATGGACCAACAAGGTGTGATCTTTTATATCATCGAAGAGGCAGTCAATAACGCCCGCAAACACGCTGAGGCAGAGCATATTTGGGTACGACTGCGACCTATCCAAGAAGAGTTAGCTTTATTGGATATACAAGATGATGGTTTAGGTTTCGATGTTAAGTCTGTCACTGCATCTTACGAACACCGCGGCAGCCTGGGAATGGTCAACTTACGCGAACGGACTGAATTGGTCAAAGGAGTGCTGAACTTAGACTCTACACCTGGAGAAGGCACTCATATCCAGGTTGCTATTCCGCTAACGGAAGACGCGGTTGACCGCATCCATCATGGTGCCTGACTGTTTTATATTTCCACTTATATGAAAATCGAGCATAGGGAATATCCATCCCGCCCAGCCCCACTCTGGTTGAAATACACCGCAATTGGGGTAGGGATTTTGATGTTACTATGGCTGCCATTAGAAGACTCAAGCGAATCACCAGTGATGGTCTTCGCGTTGATTATCAGTGGGGTGCTCGCTTTACGAGTTACATACCTGGAGCAAAACACTCCAAACTTGCTGCGAATCGCTCTGATTGGGCTGCTGGCTGGTCTATTCGTTATCCCCATCGCTTTAGTCCTGATCGCCTTCAAAACCGGGGTCCACAGCCACGACGTTCCTGATTTTCCGGCAGAACAGATTTTATCGATTTTACAAAGAATTCCACTGTTTACCCTCGGAGGATTGTTCCTCGGAGTTGGAAGCGGTGTCTGGTTGACTGCCAAGAAACCCAAACCACCTGATTACTAATAACAAATTTCAACCTTGGAGTCTCATGCCGATCAAAGCCAACATCTACTATTTTGAACACCAAGGGGCTGCTCGCAAACCGCCAGTGGTATTGATCCATGGTGCTGGGGGAACACACCTGCATTGGCCCGCATCGATACGCAGATTACCTGATTATCCCGTTTTCGCTCTTGACTTGCCCGGGCATGGTAAATCGGAGGGGCGCGGTCAGCAAACCATCGCCGCCTATGCGCAGAGCGTCTTGGGCTGGATGCAGGCTTTACAAATCCATAAAGCTGCTTTTGTAGGGCATTCTATGGGAGGAGCGGTTGCCCTGACCTTAGGAATTCAATACCCTGAGTCTGTCCTGGCATTGGGGTTGGTGGGAACTGGAGCACGCTTGAAGGTGGCACCTGCTCTTTTAGAGAATACTACTCGTTCAGAGACTTTTCCCTCGGTCATCGAAACCATCAGCGAGTGGGCCTTCGGTCCCCTGGCAGATGCGCGCCTTGTTGAATTGGCCTCGAAACGAATGGCAGAGATCAGGCCGACTGTTTTGCACAGTGATTTCACAGCTTGTGATGCTTTCGACGCAAGAGAGGCACTCGATAGAATTCAGGTGCCATGTTTTGCAATTTGTGGGGAAAAGGACCGACTGACCCCCCCGCGTTATTCTCAGTTTTTGGCCGATCATATCTCCAATGCAGCCGTTCAAATCCTTCCCGAAGCAGGCCACATGGTTATGCTCGAAAAGCCTGATGAAGTCGCCCAAGCATTGTTGGGTTTTTTAGAGAAAATCCCTTACCATCCAGGAGAATCAAACGCGGGGTCTTCGTAACGCGCCGTCCGCGGTAAAATTGGCACCACATGCCCATAACGGGTTGCGGAGGTTCTCTTGAAAAAGTACATTTCAGATTATTTGTATTTATTGTCCATATCTGGCTCGATTCTGGCCCTTGACCAGTGGTCAAAATGGCTGGTGCGTACCAATATTGAATTCAGCCAGACCTGGATGCCTTGGAACTGGTTGGCCCCTTACGCCCGGGTTATTAACTGGAAGAACACTGGGGCGGCATTTGGTATGCTGCAACAATTTGGCGGAGTCTTCACAATTCTGGCTTTCGTCGTTATCGCATTGATCCTGTTCTATTTCCCACAAATTCCGCGCCAGGATTGGCCCCTACGGGTTGCCTTGGGGCTGCAAATGGGTGGCGCCATGGGCAACCTGGTCGACCGCCTGGCGCGCGGTTTTGTGACCGATTGGATCTCCGTAGGCAGGTTCCCAGTTTTTAATGTGGCTGACTCGAGTATTTCTATTGGAGCAGCTGTACTGATCATCGGGATGTGGATCCAGGAGCGAAAACTAAAAGCTGCCCAAACGGAGTCTGAACAACCCCCTGAAGATATTGGCCAATCCTCGAACGCTGTAGAAGTCCAAAGTGAGTGATCAATCTATCACGTTCATTTACGAAGAAGATAGCCCCCGGCGACTCGATAAATACCTGGTTGGTCGCATCCCAGAATTATCGCGCTCGCGATTGCAAGCCCTGATCGAGGCCGGCAACGTCACCGTGGAGGGCGAGATCCCCCACAAGTCAGGGTTCTCACTCACGCGGGGAGTCAGGGTTGAAGTTACCATTCCCCCCCCCGAGCCCAGCAGCTTGGTTCCTGAAGCCATCTCCTTAGAAATCATATTCGAGAATAAAGATGTCTTGGTGATCAACAAGGCGGCCGGCATGGTGGTGCACCCCTCTGCTGGGCACGCCAGTGGGACATTGGTACATGCTGTACTAGCCCATGCACCGGAGATCGAGGGGGTTGGTGGAGAAAAACGCCCCGGCCTTGTACACCGCTTGGATAAAGATACGTCTGGCATCATCATTTTGGCGAAGAACGACCGCGCCCAACGATGGCTAAGTGATCAATTCCAGGACCGACAGGTTGGCAAATCATACCTTGCCCTGGTGGATGGGACACCCCCCACGCCAAATGGGCGCGTAGAAGCCCCCATCGGACGCGATCCTTCTCATCGCCAGCGCATGGCGGTCACCCCTCCGCATAAGGGACGCGATGCTATCAGCGAATATTTCACCCGGGAGAGGTTCGAGAAACACACGCTGCTGGAAGTGCGCATTCTCACCGGTCGCACGCACCAGATTCGCCTGCACATGGCCTTCATCAAATGCCCGGTGGTCGGCGACACGATCTACGGACGTAAACAGCCCAGCCTGAATCTAAAGCGACAATTCCTTCACGCTCAAAAACTGGCGATCATCATCCCAGGCGAACACAGCCAGCGTACGTTCGAAGCACCTGTGCCAGATGACTTAGATCAAATCCTACAAGAATTAAGGGCATAGTTTTGGTTCTCTAGGAAATTCCAGGGTGATGCCTCAGATTTAGGGGTGAGTGGGGTTATGAAGCAAACCCACAGATACTATTTTCGGAAGTTTACCCATCGCGAAGTAATGGAGAAAGAAAATGGAAACCATCGACCTACGTTCCGATACCGTCACCCAACCCACACCTGCCATGCAAGAGGCTATGGCCAAAGCCCAGCTCGGTGACGATGTCTATGGCGAAGACCCCACGGTCAATCGGCTCCAAGAATTAGCCGCTGAGATGCTGGGGAAAGAAGCCGGGCTGTTCATTCCCTCTGGGACCATGGGCAACCTGGCCGCCGTGTTAGCACACTGTCAGCGTGGGGATGAGATCATCCTGGGTAATGTGGCACATACATTTCTCTTCGAGGGTGGCGGGATCGCAGCTCTGGGCGGCATTCACCCCCACACAGTACCCAACCAGGCCGATGGAACGATCGCGATGGATGACATTCGAGAAGCAATTCGCCCGCAAGATTCTCACCACCCCATCACACGCCTGATCACCCTTGAAAACACTCATAACCGTTGTGGTGGAGCGGCTCTCTCTGCTGAATACACCCAAGCAGTCGCCGACCTGGCCCGCACACATGATTTGCTACTGCACTTAGATGGGGCGCGAATTTTCAATGCTGCAGCCGCGCTAAATGTGGAAGTCAGCGAGTTGGTTGACCCTGTTGACTCGGTCACATTTTGTCTGAGCAAAGCACTCTGCGCGCCAGTGGGCTCTGTGTTGTGTGGTAGCCAAGATTTCATTCACCGCGCCCACCGCATGCGCAAACAGTTGGGAGGTGGGATGCGCCAGGCCGGCATTCTGGCCGCAGCGGGAATCGTTGCCCTGGAAGAGATCGTGCCACGCCTTGACGAAGATCACATACGAGCTCGAAATTTAGCTCAGGGATTGAGCGCAGTATCTGGTGTGATCACCGACACAGATGATCCTCCCTCCAACATGGTTTACCTTACCTTGGAAGATGACATCCCTCTGGATGCCCATGCGGTTGCCGAAAAGCTTTCCAAACACAATGTTCGCGTAGGTGTGGTCTCAAAACGTAGTTTCCGACTTGTCACGCATTATTGGATCGACGATCAGGCCATAGCGAACACTATTGCTGCATTCACCGCGGTGCTGGAGGGTCTCTAGGGATTTTCACCGATAGGGGTGAATGAGAATTTCGTGGTGATCTCCAGGTTTGAGTATGGGGCGTGCGTTGCACGCCCTATACCCCAAACCGGCTATCTTCCACAACAGCTCCTAGAGAGCCGGCTCCTGAGGAGCCGTACCAGGGGGCTATTCGTGATATAATTTTCAATCACCAATCGCATTGATTGCCTCATTCTAAGACAAGCACAGGCATCCGGTTCTCCAGGAATTGCCGGGGTGATCCCTCAGATTTAGGGGTGAGTGGGGTGCGGAGCACCCCACTCACCCCTAAATCTGGATA
>CAYTKR010000032.1:0-42807 GCA_964438295.1 uncultured Anaerolineales bacterium | reverse complement strand
TCTACGTCAATGGCTGGCTCTAAATGACAACCACAAAATCCGTTAGAAGAAGGAAATTTATTTATAGGTGCTGAATTGACAAAATAGTATGGACTACGATCAAAAAACTCAATTCCAAATTGCTTTAGAAGATTTCCGTCGCGCACGTAGGCAGGCTGCTACCAGTGCGATTTTGCGCAGATTTAAGGGTCAGCCGGTAAGTCTGCTGCCTTTTGATCAAGTTATCCAACATATCAAATCGCAGGAGAGTCATGAACTTGGGCTTCAATATATTCCATTGGACGCCATCATAGGTAGCGTAGGACGCTATACCGAATTCACCCGCGATTTCTTGCCGTTGAGTGGTTCTTTGAAAACGCGCTGGGCACGTGTGAAGACAACCTTCAGAGATTTCAAAGACATGCCGCCCATCCAGGTTTATCAAATTTGCAAAGTTTACTTTGTTTTGGACGGCAATCACCGTGTTTCGATCGCCAAGCAGCGTGGGGCAACGGAGATCAGAGCCTATGTTACTGAAATCAGTTCGTCGATCGAGATCACTCCTGAAACGGATCTTGACAGTGTGATCCTCGCTGCGGAATACGAACAATTTGTGGAGAAAACAGAACTTAAGAAAAAGCTTTACGCTGATTTACGAATTACTTCCCCTGGTCGCTATCAGATCATTGAGAATGAAATCACCCAAATTCAACAACAATATGATGAGCGGGAAGACGAAATTTCCTTTTCTGAAGCTGCTAGACTCTGGTATCAAAATTACTATCTGCCAGTCCGCGATATCATTCGGACGCATGACATGCTGCGAGACTTTCCAGATCGTACAGAAACAGATTTATATGTCTGGATTGCGCAACATCAGGAAAAACTGAAGGGCAGTTTGGGTTGGGAGATAAACCCCGAAGATGTCGCTATTGATCTGGCGGATCAATTCAGTTCTCGACCGGAGAGGATTTTTGCCCGCTGGGGTGAACGCATCCGTGAACGATTTACGCTTAGACCAATCGAGGCAGGACCCCGACCCGGGCAGTGGCGTCGACAATACTTATCCAAAGATCGGCACGCTTCCCTCTTCCAGGACATTCTCGTTACAGTGAGTGGAGATACACAAAACTGGCAAGCTCTCCAACAAGCGCTGATCATCGCCGAGCGAGAAGACTCGAATCTACTCGGATTGCATGTCGTCTCCAAGAAGAAATTCGTCAACGCTCCTACAGCTCAATCTGTTCGGGAACAATACAACCGCATTTGCAAAGATGCTGGAATACAAGGTGAGTTAGCTATTGATGTTGGGGACATTACAACTACCATTACCAAGCGAGCCCGATGGAGTGATTTGGTCGTTCTACACCTGGCTCATCCCCCAACCGAGGAATCACTCAACCGTCTAGCTCCTGGATTTCATCGTTTGGTTCAACGCTGTCCTCGCCCAATGTTGGTTGTTCCCCAATTCAGACCATCTCTAGACAAATTACTCTTGGCATATGACGGCAGCCCCAAAGCTGACGAAGCTCTATTTATCGCTGCTTATCTTGCTGGGAAGTGGCAACTGCCCCTGACTGTGCTGGTGGTTCTTTCAGGGGATGCTTTCCCAAAGAAAGCTATCGCCCGTGCTCGCTGGTACATGAACACTCACAGGGTCATTGGAGATATCCACATTTGTGATGGTGCTGTTTCTGAAGCGATTCTAAGGATCGCTGAGGGTGCTGATATCGATCTGATCATTATGGGTGGGTACAGCCATTCACCCATGTTGGAAATCGTAATTGGCAGCGCGGTCAACGATCTGCTTAGATCCGCCCAATGCCCGATATTGATCTGTCGTTAACCAAAAACCGCTTATATTTTGTGCTATCACAGGGTTCTTTGGAATCGCTGTGGGATTTTCCAGATTTGAGAATCGCCCTTGCAATTCGTGAAAGCGAAACTTGGCCTGAGCTATAAGTTGAGCTATACTACCCGCATGTCAGATACCAACTTCGTCTCGGTCATCATTCCCGCATTTAATGAAGCCGATACCATTGTCGATATAATTGAGAAAATTAAATCATCCCTAGGAAATATACCCCATGAAATCCTGGTGATCGATGATGGTTCACATGATGAAACTGCCAATCTAGCTGAGCAAGCGGGTGCAAGAGTTTCTCGCCACCCCTATAACATCGGAAACGGGGCAGCCATAAAAACGGGTATCCGCCATGCCCATGGTGAGATCTTGGTCATGCTGGATGCTGACGGCCAACATCCCCCAGAAGATATCCCTCGCTTGCTTGAGAAGGTAGGTCCTTATGATATGGCCGTAGGCGCCCGCACCTCCGACTCCGACACAGACATCCACCGGGATTTCGGCAACAAGGTGTACAATCTTTTAGCATCTTACATCAGCGAAACGAAAATCGAAGATCTAACATCCGGCTTTCGAGCAATCAAAGCGGATGTGGCGCGTAGATTTGTATATTTGTTACCAAACCGTTTTTCATATCCGACAACGATCACGCTGGGTACATTGCGCTCAGGGCGCAGTCTGATATACGTACCCGTCAAGGGCAGGCGCAGAACTGGCAAGAGTAATATTCGAGTGCTCAGGGACGGCTTTCGGTTCTTGATCATCATTTTGCGCATCGCCACCATCTACTCTCCGCTAAAAATATTCATTCCAGCCAGCGCATTAATGTTCTTAACGGGGTTTGGGTACGGATTATTCAAAGTGATATTCTTGCATACCCGCTACGGTCCAACATCGGCAATGCTAATGACCGTCTCTGTTGTCATCTTTATGGTGGGATTAGTTTCTGAGCAAATTGCTCAACTCCGTTTTGAACGCAGCGAAAATTACCCACTCGATTAACGACTGCGGCAAAAGATCCAAATCAACTGAAAATAGTTCAACAAAATCATGCTCCTACTTGGATTACTCTCGATTTTGCAGATCACGCTGCTGCCAGGTTTATTGTTGCTAAAAGCATTCAACCTCAAATCGGGATTCACTCACAAACTTGTTTTTGCGTTTGCGCTCAGTTTGATTGCCAATCATCTGCTCGTGATTGGTATCACGGCCTTGAGCATAAACATAACCTATGCATTGTATGCAATTTTTGTGATAGAGATCATGTTGTTCATCAAGCTCTATGGCAGATCTCTTGCTAAATCTATTGGATCTATTGCGTCAGCAAAATTCTCGTCGATAACCGGCTACCTTCGTTCGCTTCGATTCTTACAAAAAAATGAATCACAGCATTCGTTTTCCCAAATCATCTTTGACATCCTAGGGTTTGCATTTGTAGTGCTGGCTGCATCGAGCATCTGGTGGGCGTTCAGAGTTTGGTTCATCAATCTCGATACAGTTTTTGCAGAATGGGACGCAATTGTCTCCTGGAACCGCTGGGCTGTAGAATGGTTCTCAGGGGAATTCCCTTCTGGAACTAGTCGATATGCTCAATTGATTCCCACAAATTTTGCAGTTGCATACGCATTTCTAAATGGGACTCAAATCCAGTTCTTTGCCAAGAGCATTATGCCCTTGTTCAATTTGTTTATCCTGCTGCTCATGTTTGAACTTGGCCTGGAAACTAAGAACTCTGGGTATTTCATTGGTGTTGTGGCAACTCGCTATATCATGAAGAAGTTTCTTGGGCCATACATTGCCTCGGGATATGTCGATGTGGCTCTGGCGTTCTTTACCTTTATCACAATTTACACTTTACTAAAAGCCAAGACCACTTCCAACTCAAATCAACAACTCCAGTATATGGGTATAGGGGCTGTGTTCGCAGCCGGCGCTGCCTTAACCAAGCAAAACGGACTCTTTATTTTGGCAATTTTCCCATTTCTATCTTATTGGGTGATCATCAGAAACATCGCAACGCTAAACCGCAGAGAGCAAATCATCCAAATATTGAAGTGGATAGGTATAAGTCTGGTCATTGTTCTGCCTTGGTACCTTTTAAATGAGTACCGTATTTTGGCAGGTTCAAATGAGACCAATATTGCATATCTGGCTATCGAGCGCCACGAAGGCAGGAATTTATTTGAGCGCCTATTTCGGGCAATGGGACTTCTGGAGGAATATGTATTCCTTTACCCACTTATTTTGCTATCGCTGCCATTTCTTGAGAGCACAGTTATTTGGATCAGCCTTACGGTCCTCCTTCCTTACTCTCTAATTTGGGCATTTGCTTTCAGTACATTCCCCAGAAATCTTTCCATTGCATTACCACTACTTGGGATGGTGACTGGATTATCCGCACAAAATGTGGTTAATTTAGGAAAGGAATTCCTCGAAAAAATAAAATTCGACCAGGTGAGACTGTTCCTGATGGTCATTATCGCAATGCTTATGATCTTTATCGGAAGTTTATTTGTATCGGATGCGATTCTTATCGAGCACCAGGAAGAACAACAAAAAGACATCCTCTTGAGAAGCGTTAATCACAAAATCTACGATTATTTCGAAGAAAACGGGCAGTATGAACCCATCATGACCAATTACCCCATACAGTACCTGCCTGGAATGGAAAACCTGCAAATCGATATTGGCAATTTCGGGGACTATAACTTGTACCAATGGGTGATCGAAAATCATCCTGAGGCTCGTTTGTTGCTCGTTTTTGAAGATCGGGCTGACGAAAGAGTCTTGGGTGAAATTGAAGAGCAATTACAAGCAGGCAAATATGAATTGATCTTCCGAGATGGGAAGTATATGTTCATTGAAATCAAGAGATAATCATGACTCAACAGAATTTATACATCAGCGCAGTAAGCGATTTTCGAGAAGCGCGCCGCAAGGCAGCCATGCAGGGGATCATGGCTCGAATAACCGGCGAATCGATAAAGCTGCTCTCCTATGAAGAGGTTCGCCAGAAATTACGTGCCTTAGAAAGCAGCAAGAGAACCTTGCGGGATATCCCTCTAGATGCAATCGTGGGCAGCGTTGGACGCTACACAGATTTTTCACGCAATTTCCTGCCCCTCTCAGATAGCGATCAAGATCGGTGGTCTCGCGTAATGGCTGAAACTACAGGTCTAACTGGATTACCCCCAATCGAGGTATACCAGATCGGTGAAGTTTATTTCGTTCTCGATGGGAATCACAGAGTTTCTGTAGCCCGCCAACTTGACTCTACCAACATTCAGGCTTACGTTACTGAAGTTAGAACGCGCATTAGCATTACCCCTGATACTCAACCTGATGAGCTAATCATCAAAGCTGAACAAGTTGATTTTCTTGAGCGAACTCAACTCGATCGTCTGCGACAGGATACTGACTTCACTGTGACTAACCCTGGCCAGTACCCTATCCTTCTGGAACACATCGAGGTTCACCGCTATTTCAGGGGAATCGATGAGCAACGCGATGTCCAATACGATGAGGCGGTTGTACATTGGCACGACGAAGTTTATCGCCCTATCGTTCAAATTATCCAAGAGCGCGGCATCCTCAGGCATTTTCCAGAACGCACGGAGGCTGATCTCTATTTGTGGATTTCACGTCACCGCGCCGAATTGGAAGATGCGCTTGGATGGCATCTTGAACCCGAAGCAGTTGTAGCTGATATCGAGACACGCTTTAGCCCTGAGTTCTCACAAGCATTCGCACGCCTGACTTCGAAGATTTACGATGCCGTAACTCCAGATGCTTTAGAATCTGGCCCCCCACCAGGGGCATGGCGGGACGAAGCTTTTCAACGCCGTAGCGATGGTAAGTTACTTTCGAATATCCTTGTTTCCGTTAGCCCAGCCGACACTCACTGGTTGGCCTTAGAGCAGGGCCTGCTCGTTGCTCAGCGGGAATCAGGACAAATTCAAGGGTTGCACGTTGTAAAGACGAAAAGTGAAGAAGATTCCAAAGAGACTTTGCAATTGGTCTCAGAATTCGAAAACCGCTGTGACTCGGTGGGGATCCACGGGCATTTAGCAATTGAATCTGGAGCCATTGCTCGGATCATCTGCGACCGTTCCTATTGGACAGATCTGATCGTCACCAAAGTTTCCTACCCCCCAGGCGATCATCCTGTTACGCGTTTCGGATCCGGGCTGCGCACCATGATTCGACGTTGCCCGCGACCCATTCTAGTAGTCCAACAGCGAGTCTCTGACCTAAGGCATGCCCTGCTGGCATACAATGGAACCCCGAAGGCCAATGAAGCCCTCTATTTAGCCGCGTATCTTGCAGGGAAATGGAACATTCGGCTGAGTGTGCTGATCATCGAACACGAAGAAACCGAAATTGCCCAAGTAACCAATCAGGCTCGGGAATATTTAGGTAAACATGATCTCCAAGCTCAATTCATTCAACACAAATCTGGAGTGCGCAGCGAGATCATTTTACAAACCGCCCAAGATCAAGCTTGTGATTTTATCCTCATGGGAGGGTACAAATCCAGCCCAGTCGTAGAAGTGGTGGTCGGCAGTGTAGTCGATAAAGTGTTGAGGCAGGCAGAAATCCCCTTGCTCATCTGCAGGTAAAAATTCGTTTTACCCTAGATCTAGTTCCGTCTCTAGAGAACCATAGGTGTTTAACACTCTAGTATTGTTGAATACTGTATCTGTGATGGTATCTGGGCGATAAACGTGAATATGCCCATGAAAATGATAGCGGGGTTGAAATGCATTCAGCAGCCAACGAAAAGCTTTGATCCCTCGATGCGCCCGGTCTGACTTGTCATGGATACCCCATGGGGGGGCATGAGTAACAAAGACATCCAGATATCTGCCATGACGGATACGATTGAAAAGCAATGCGGGCATCAAAGCAAACACGTGTCGCCACATCTCCGATTGTGTATATTGAAATTGTCCGCTGCGCTTGTATCGTTCACTCCCTTCGATACCTGCAATTAACAAATTTTTGTAGCGGATAACTCTGCGGTGTAAATCTATGCCCCCATGCGGATAGGTGCGATTCACTCCTTCTCCATACTCGATTACTGGATCATGATTCCCGCGCACAAAGAACAATGGGCGGTTGAGTAGGCTGATTATATATTCTTGATAATAGTAAGGTAAATCACCACATGCGACAATCAACTCCACATGTCCATACTTTTCATGGACGTGTGAACTGTAAATTATCGGAACAATGACGTCACTGACGGATAAGACCTTCACGTATAAGAAACCTTCAGGGGAAAATAGCCACCTGCTTATACTCTTAATGATCGATCTTGTCAACAAGTTTCGTTCAAGTTGAGACAAAAGTTCGGACAAAATCAATATATACTTCGCTCTGCCTGTCATTACGAGCGAGGCGTGGCAATCTGAATCTACGTTTCGGATTGCTTTGCCCCCTTACGGGAACTCGCAATGACAAAATGTCCGATCTTTTGTCCGAATGTCAGGTTTCGGAACTATCAACAGATCCTTCTTGAAGTCGAACAAATGGATATGTTCACACTAAGTTCGCTTCAACCACTTATAAGAGTTCCAGAAGGAGATAGATAACGTTGACATCCAAAAAATTATATGCTAGTCTAGATTTGTGGAACCGGTTCCAGACTTTGCAGCCAACCCTTTAGGAGATTCCCTTTGCCAACCATTCGAGATGTTGCTAAACGCGCCAACGTAGGTATTGCTACTGTTTCGCGCGTATTAAACAATAATCCTGCCGTCAGCGATGAAACTCGCCAGGCAGTTTTAACAGCGATCGAGGATCTCGATTACACACCGAATCCCATTGCCCGCCAGCTTTCTACTGGACGCACATCGACAATTGGTGTCATTCTCCCCTATCTTACGATGCCATCCTATGTTGAACGCCTGCGAGGTGTGCAGCACGCATTAGCTGAAACCGATTATCGCATGGTATTGTTTAGCGTGGGATCTCCCGCTGAGAGAGACACCTATATCAAAGACTTACCAAGAAACAACCTGGTAGATGGCATACTCATTATTTCTTTGCCCCCAGATGATCAACAAGCAGAACGTCTCGCAAATGCAGAAATACCTACAGTATTAGTCGATGCATACCACCAAAACTTGTGCAGCATTTTAACGGATGATGTAAAAGGCGGGAAAATGGCTACTCAGCACTTGATCGATCTAGGGCATGAAAGGATCGCTTTCTTGAGTGAACCTTTAGAAACACCCTTCCATCCTTCCACAAAATACCGTTATCAGGGCTATCGGCAAGCATTAACCGAAAACAATATTCCCTTTAGAAGGGAATACATGATTTCAGGCAAACGTGGGCGCTTTAAAGCCAAAAAAATGGCGAAAAAACTACTCTCACTGGCTGAGCCCCCAACCGCTATTTTTGCAGGTAACGACACCATGGCAATTGGTGTACTAGACAGAGCAAAAGATTTGGGGATCAAAGTACCTAAAGAACTATCTGTTATTGGTTTCGATGGTATCCGCGACGCAGAATATACACTGCTTACCACAATTGATCAAAACCTTTTTGAGTCGGGCGTCGAAGGTGTTCATATGCTTCTGGAAGCTTTAGAGTCGACCCCTCCATCTCCTTGTGAAAAAAGATTATCCTTGAATATCATTCATAGGAAAACTACGAAAAGAATCAAGGGATAATCTGATCGATGAAAATCGCGAATTCTCACAGTTATAATTTTTTCGCCCTGGGAGAAACCTTAATCGACTTCATATCCAGTGAAGAGGTCGAATCACTCGCACAAGCAGATAGTTATCAGCGCTTTATTGGAGGGCAACCAACAAATCTCACTCGCAATATGGCGTTGCTTGGAAATTCTGTCGCCCTTGGTGCTTGTGTGGGAAATGACTATTTTGGTCACTACATCATTGAACAGCTAAACCAACAAAATATCGAAACCAAATTCGTTCAGAAGTCAAACAGGGCACCTACGACAATCGTGCCTGTTACTCGAACCAGGGGGGGGACACCAAAATTCATGATCTTCAGAGGAGCAGATGCCTATATCCAAGCTGAAACTCCTCTTATGGACGCCATCGGGCATACGAGCATCCTCCACACTTCAGCGTTTGCACTCAGCCGGGAGCCAGCCCGATCTACAATTATCAAGGCACTAAAAATCGCCCAAGCGAACGATATATTGGTTTCGTTGGATCCAAACTATCATCCAGCGATATGGCCCGATGTACCAGATTTGATTTCCACCCTCAAGGATATCTATCAATACGTTGATATAACTAAACCTTCGCTGGATGATTGTGAGCGAATATTTTCACCAGGCTTGGAACCTATTGAATATGCGCACCACTTCAGCAGTTGGGGAGCAAAATTTGTTATACTTACTATGGGAGATAAGGGGGTTCTCCTTACAACGGATACTGGTGACGTGTATAATATGATTCCGAACCCAATCTCAGTTTCAGATGTGACTGGCGCCGGAGACGCATTTTGGGCCGGATTCCTGACATCCATTTTAGAGGGCAAATCTCCTATAGAGGCTGCCAAATTGGGTCAAGCCCTAGCAGAGGTAAAAATCGAAACCGTCGGCCCGTTATTAATTCCACCAGACCGCAGGTTTCTTGAAGAACGAGCTGAATCGATTCGCTATCAATAAATAATTTAACAAGCAAGCTAATTGGAGGAGGTGGCATTATCATCAATATTCTTATGATTACATCACCGCCTGGCCGTTTCGTTGGTTGATACCAACACAACGCAAAACGTTATTGAGAAACAGGCAGAATTCGTGCAAACCCTCTCGCGAAAGGAAGAAGGAAATGCAACCTACAACCGATTATCAAGTCAGGACAAGTGGATTTATCGACTGGATTGCCCTCATCATCGGCCGAGTTCTAATCTCGCTTGTCGTACCTGTAACAACTTTCGCTGTCCTCATTGTTGGTTTTCGCTGGCTCCGCGACACGATCCCTACCGGAACGACAGAAAAGACAGTTGTATCTTTAGTGGCAATCATCTGGGGGGTCGGAGGCGCAGCCATCCTCTATGTTGTATCCAATTGGTTAGTCGAACAGCTTAGTACCAGATGGGTAAAGCGCCTACAACCCTTTATCTTTGTTGGTCCCGCCGTGGCTATTTTGATATGGTATCTGGCTCTTCCAACTGTCAGAAGCTTCTGGATCAGCCTTTTCAGTAGGGATGGTTCTGAGTTTGTTGGCCTCGCCAATTACATATCCGTCTTTACAGAACGCACCATGCTTGTAGCTTTCCGAAATAACCTCTTATGGATTGTATTCGGAGCTACACTTGCGATTGTATTTGGCCTGCTGGTAGCGGTCTTAGCAGATCGCAGCAAATTTGAAAATGCGGCCAAATCATTAATATTCCTCCCCATGGCGATTTCGATGGTCGGCGCAGGCGTAATCTGGAACTTCATCTACGAAGTAAAAGATATTGCCGATCCCCAAATCGGTCTCCTTAACGCCGTATGGGTTGCCTTTGGCCAGGAACCCCAAGCTTGGACAGCCTTAAACCAACCCTGGAACAACATTTTCCTGATCATCATTATGATCTGGCTACAAACTGGCTATGCCATGGTGATCTTCTCAGCAGCTATCAAGGGTATTCCAGATGAGCTTATCGAAGCCTCACGGGTTGATGGCGCAAACGAAGTGCAGATATTCTTCCGCATCATGATCCCTTATATTATGGGTACGATCATCACGGTGAGCACTACGGTCATCATATTCACCCTAAAGATATTCGATATCGTGATGGTGATGACTGGCGGGCAATTTGCCAGCCACGTTATCGCCACACAATTCTATCGCCAGGCCTTCACGAACAACAATAAAGGCTTAGCCGCTGCCATTGCTATCGTACTTTTGATCGCTGTTGTTCCTGTAATGATCTACAACCTGCGGCAATTTGCTGAAGAGGAGGCCTTCTAATGAGTACTCAAGCAGATAGTTTCGCAAGGAAACAACGTCTTAGCGAGATCGTCGTCAATGTTTCGCTCTTGATACTGGTATTGGTTTGGACAATCCCAACCATCGGATTATTGGTATCCTCCTTCCGAACGAGATTTGATATCCAAACGTCAGGTTGGTGGTGGATATTGCCCCATCGAGAATGGGTCACTGTTGAAGAATTTGTGCCAGGTGATGACCTCGACCGTGATGGTGTGATGGAATTTGCTGGAGTAAGCGGCACATTCGAAGAGCTGCGTGCGGGCATTGAATTGCCAGATGGGGGCAAAGTTACCTGGGTCGGTAACAAACGCCTCGGTGTTGTAAAGGTTCAGGAAAACAAATGGACCATGCGTACCGATTTCACCCTTGAGAACTACGGCCAGGTGCTCGCTGGTAAAACTTATGAGATCCAAACCGCCAGTGGTGATATCAAAACTGTCCAGGGAGATGATTTTACTGGCTCATTCCTAAACAGTCTGACTATTTCCATTCCCGCCACGGTGATCCCCATATTGATCGCAGCATTTGCAGCCTACGGCTTCGCCTGGATGAACTTCCCCGGACGAAAACCGCTCTTTACCATGGTTGTTGCCCTGATGGTCGTCCCCCTCCAGATCGCCCTCGTCCCCATTCTCCAGGACTATGTTCGACTTGATCTGAATGGCACCTTCCTGGCCGTGTGGCTGGCTCATACCGGCTTTGGCCTGCCCCTGGCCACCTACTTGCTTTTTAACTACATCAAGGGGTTGCCTCGCGACATTCTGGAGTCAGCCTTCATCGATGGAGCATCGCACTTCACTATCTTCGCACGCCTGATCTTGCCGCTCTCCATCCCGGCTTTAGCATCCTTCGCCATCTTCCAGTTCCTGTGGGTTTGGAATGACTACCTGATCGCCCTGGTATTCATAGGTGCCAAGCCGGATGTTCAGGTGTTGACCATGCGCATCGCCGAGATGGTTGGCTCACGCGGCTCCGACTGGCACTTGCTCACCGCTGGAGCTTTCATTTCCATGATCCTGCCACTGGCTGTCTTCTTCTCTCTGCAACGTTTCTTCGTGCGTGGCTTGCTCGCTGGCTCGGTTAAGGGATAAACGAACAATTAAACAAGTATATAGGGTGTTTGGTGCAGAGCACACCAAACACCCTATTTTTTCGGCAACACCATTATGCAAAATTATTCGGCTTTCAACTGGAGACTTTGGCTGCAATGGGTTCTAGGGACCACCTTGGGTTGGCTGATTGGTAGTTCACTTCTTCCTTTAGAACTGGTAGCAGGTTTTAGTATGGGCGTAGCCCAGTGGCTGGTACTGCGGCCTTTATTCCCGCTTTCATGGTGGTGGATCATTCTCAGCGCGAGTGGCTGGATGCTAGGCTGGGGAATCAGCATGGCTGTTGGCATCCCAGAATCTGCAGCTCTGATTGCTGGAATCCTCGGTCTGACCACGGGTGGATTTCAATGGTATATTTTGCGTCGCTGGGTTCCCATTGCCCATTGGTGGATTCTAGTAAGCATATTGGCCTGGATCGTTGGCTTGAGCGGGTTTGCAGACCAACGTCTGACCGGGTTGATCGTCGGGATCATCACAGGCATAGCATTCGAGTTGCTGGCACGCTACAAGAGATGAATAACAATATCATGTTTCCGGATGATTTCTTGTGGGGGACGGCTGCATCAGCCTACCAGATCGAGGGGGCCTGGAACGAAGATGGCAAAGGCGAGAGTATATGGGATCGCTTCGTGCGCCTGCCTAATCGCATCCTCAATGGCGATAGCGGTGATGAAGCCTGCAATCACTACCACAATATGCCCGCAGATGTCGCATTGATGAAAGAACTTGGAATCCCCTGCTATGGGTTTTCGGTTTCTTGGACGCGCGTTTTGCCCGAGGGGCGCGGCGCGATAAACCCCAAGGGATTGAACTTCTATAACCGTCTGGTGGACACCCTTCTCGAAGCTGGGATCATCCCCAAAGTAACCCTCCATCACTGGGGTTTCCCTCAAGCACTCCAGGAAATGGGCGGCTGGCCTAACCGAGACAGCGCAGACTGGTTCGCGGACTTCGCCCAGGTGATCTTCGACCATCTCTCAGATCGCGTCCAACTCTGGGATACGATCAACGAACCCTGGGTAGTAGCATTCCTGGGCTATGGTGCAGGCGTGCAAGCTCCGGGGATTTGCGACGCCACAAAAGCATATCAGACTGCGCATCACTTGCTATTAGCTCACGGCAAAGCAGTGCAGCGCTTCCGTCAGGGGGGGTACCAGGGAGAAATTGGCCTGCGGCTCAATCTGAACTACCTGATCCCAGCCTCAGATAGTGAAGATGATCTTGCAGCTACTCAACGTGTTTACGATGAAACCCACAGCTTTTTCCTTGATCCCGTGTACAAAGGTCAATATCCAGACAGCTTTCTAGAATGGCTCGGCCCACATCGCCCGCACATCGAACCCGACGATTTAGAAATCATTCACAACTCCGCTGATTATTTGGGGCTAAACCATTACAACTCAGACCTAGTTCATTTCGACATTATCGGAGGATGGCTCAAAGCGCGCCTGACGCCCTATTCTGCACCCAGTTGGGGCAGAACAGAAATGGGATGGGGCATTAATCCTGCAGGATTGAAAGCCGAAGTACTCAACATCAAGCAGAATTATGGCAACCCCAAAGTTTATCTCGCAGAAAATGGTTGTGCCATGCCCGATATCCCCGACGAGCACGGCTTTGTCGCCGATTACGACCGCATTAATTACCTACGCGCCCACATCATTGCCCTTCACGAGTCCATCCAAAAGGGAGCCAATGTCCAAGGGTATTTCGTTTGGAGTATTCTAGACAACTTCGAGTGGGAGCGCGGCTACAGCAAACGCTTTGGTCTGGTGCGCGTGGATACTGACACATTGAAGCGCATCCCCAAACAAAGCGCTTACTGGTATCGAGATGTAATTCGTGAGAATCGCATACCTATTTGATTTCAAATATTGGAAAATTATCCATGACTGACCACCGCCCACTGACCCATGACCACTTCCATTGGTGGCAAACCGGCGTTATCTACCAGATTTATCCCCGCAGCTACAAGGACACCACTGGCAACGGCATCGGCGATTTGCGAGGGATCATCGAGAAAATGGATTACCTCCAAAAAACGCTGGGGATAGACGCAATCTGGCTCTCGCCCTTCTACCCTTCCCCAATGAAAGATTACGGTTACGATGTCGCTGATTATGTCGATGTTCACCCTCTCTTTGGGGTATTGGAGGACTTCGATGAATTACTGCAAACCGCCCACCAGCGCGGAATCAAGATCATCATCGACTTCGTCCCCAACCACTCATCCGACCAGCATACGTGGTTCCAGGAATCGCGCTCCTCGCGAGATAACCCCAAACGGGATTGGTATGTTTGGGCCGACCCGAGCCCTCACCCACCTCCCCA
Organism: uncultured Anaerolineales bacterium; assembly: GCA_964438295.1. GTDB lineage: Bacteria > Chloroflexota > Anaerolineae > Anaerolineales > UBA11858 > NIOZ-UU35. Next base: position 28,555 of record CAYTKR010000032.1, on the reverse strand, counting down.
GCCCCCCAACAACTGGCTGGCTGTCTTCGGCGGCTCGGCTTGGGAATGGGATGAGGCCACCGGTCAGTACTACCTGCACTCCTTCCTCAAAGAGCAGCCCGACCTCAACTGGCGCAATCCCGAAGTCAAACAAGCCATGTTCGACGTGCTCCGCTTCTGGCTTGAGCGCGGCGTGGATGGGTTTCGAGTCGATGTAGCTCACTTCATCATGAAGGACCCTGCGATGCGTGATAATCCGCCTGCATCAAATGAAGGGATAGCCTTTCATCGCCCGCACGGGGATTATGACTCACAGAACCATATCCATGATAAAGGCCATCCCGACACACATAAGGTATACCGTGATTTTCGAACGCTGCTAGATGAATACAGCACAGAGTCACCGCGCACGTCAGTTGGAGAGATCCATATCTTTGATTGGGATGAATGGACCGGCTATTATGGCAACCCTCAAGAGGGCTTCGAATTTCATTTGCCTTTCAATTTCTCACTGTTGAAAGCCCCTTGGGATGCCGGCGCCATTCGGCGCGCGATAGACGAACTCGAAGCTGCTTTGCCTCCCTGGGCGTGGCCGAATTATGTGTTGGGCAACCACGACGAAGGCCGCATCGCCACCCGCTATGGTGCTGACCAAGCCCGCGTGGCCGCAATGCTGCTACTGACACTGCGTGGTACCCCCACGATCTATTATGGGGAAGAGATTGGCATGACCGATGTCGACATCCCTATTCAGGATCAGCTCGATCCCTTTGGGTTGAATGTCCAAGGCTGGGGACGGGACCGCTGCCGCACTCCAATGCAGTGGTCGCTGGACCCAAACGCGGGATTCGCCTCCGAAGAGGTGGTCAAATTATGGCTGCCCCTGAGTGATGATTGGCAAGAGGTCAATGTGGGAACTCAAACTGATGACCCTGTTTCGAGCCTTAATTTATACCGCCACCTATTGACTATACGCAAAGAGCTCCCCGCGCTCCAATGGGGTAGCTACATTCCACTCGACGGTATGCCGGAAGGTTGTTTCGTGTACCAGCGCCAGGGAGCTGGAAAATCGATCTTAGTGGCACTCAACTTCAAAGGAGTCCCGCAGCACGTGTCTCTTCAGGGTGAAGGTCAAGTCCTGCTCTCCACACATTTAGATCGTGCAGGCATTGAGAGTCTGCAATCCCTAAATCTTAGAGAAAACGAAGGATTAATTATAGAATTGTCGTAATGAATAAATTTCATTTTGATGCCGTAATATTTGACCTGGACGGGGTCATCACAGACACAGCTTCCATCCACAGCACAGCCTGGAAGCAAATGTTCGACGAATATCTGAAAGACCATGCAGAAAATACCGGGACTCCCTTCAGAGAATTCACCCACGAAAACGACTACCTACCCTATGTCGATGGCAAGCCGAGATATGATGGTGTAGCATCGTTTCTTGAATCGCGCGGAATAGAGCTTCCTTATGGTGAACTCGATGATACTCCTAACCTAAAAACTGTTTGTGGCCTGGGCAACCGCAAAAATCAACTATTCAATAGGATCATCAAAGACGGGGGGGTCAAAATCTATCAAAGCACCGTAGAGTTCATTCATGCGCTGCGTGCTGAGGGGATCCGGGTCGGAGTAGCATCATCAAGCAAAAACGCCAAAACGGTTCTTGAATCTGTTGACTTGTTGGATTTGATCGAAACACGCGTTGACGGAGAAGTCTCAGCCAAATTAGGTCTGAAGGGCAAACCGGAACCCGATATCTTTACCACCGCCTGTGACAATTTAGGTGTGTTTTACGACCGGGCAGTTGTCGTGGAGGATGCCATCTCCGGTGTACAGGCCGGCAGCAATGGCAACTTTGGTCTGGTAATCGGTATCGCTCGCGAGGAGAACGCCATCGAATTGAAACTCAACGGCGCGGACATTGTTGTTGCGGATATGGCTGAGATCGACATTCAGGGGGTCGAAGACTGGATGACCAAACGACTTCATGAAGAACAATGGTCCATTAGTTACTATGATTACGACCCTGAGAAAGAGGGTACACGTGAAACGCTTCTTACCGTGGGAAATGGCTATTTTGGAACCCGCGGCGCGCTGGAGGAAACCCAGGTCAGCGATACCAATTACCCTGGTACGTATATCGCCGGGCTGTATAACCGCCTGGAATCCATCGTAGCTGGCCGTTCAGTTTTCAACGAAGATTTCGTCAATTGCCCAAATTGGCTGCCGATCACTTTCAAAATTGAAGACGGGGAATGGTTCGACCCTAACAACGCAGAAATCCTACATATCACCAGGAGTTTAGATTTGCGCAGTGGCGTGCTGCACCGCAGCATGGTTATTCGTGATAAAGCCGGAAACGAAAGTCGCCTCGAATCGCAGCGCATTGCCAGTATGGCTGACCCGCACCTGGGGGCATTGCGCTATCGTATCATCCCTTTGAACTACGAGAAAACCATCACAGTGCGATCTGCTCTCGATGGGGACATCATCAACTACGGAGTTTCGCGCTATCGCCAGCTTAATTCCAAACATTTAGAACCAGTAAGGGAAGGCACTAAGGGCAATACCAGCTTCTTATTAGTCAAAACCAACCAATCGAATGTCTTGGTTGCAGAAGCTGCTCGCTTGTTAGTGAGCGTCAATGGACGCGAAGCCAAACCTGATTTCCATATCGAGACCACCCCAGGGGTAGTTTCAACTTCCTTTGAGATCCCTGCCCAAAAAGGTGTCTCCATCACAATGGAGAAGATCGTCTCTTTGTATTCCTCGAACCAGGAGGATATCAAAGACCCACTCTCTGTGGCACGGGATACCTTACGGGAGAAAACAACGTTTGATGTGCTACGGCAGGCCAGCGCTGAAGCCTGGGGCGAGTTGTGGGACAAATTCGATATTCGCATTGAAGGTGACCGCACAGCCCAAAAGCTGATCCGCCTGCACGTCTATCACAGCCTGGTAACCGCGTCTGTTCACAATGCTCGTTTCGATGCTGGAATCCCTGCTCGAGGGTTACATGGAGAAGCCTATCGCGGCCATATCTTCTGGGATGACCTGTATATCTTGCCTCTTTTCGATCTCCAATTACCTGAGACGGCTAAATCGGCGCTGATGTACCGCTACCGACGCCTCGGCCAGGCTCAAAAATACGCTCATGAGTATGGCTATCAGGGAGCCATGTTCCCCTGGCAGAGCGGCAGTGATGGCAGCGAAGAAAGTCAGGTGCTGCACCTCAATCCGATGTCTGGAGAATGGGGGGCAGATTACAGCTCTCTGCAGCGACATGTGGGGCTCTCGGTGGCCTACAATGTTTGGGAATATTTGTGGATAAACGAAGATCAAGATTTCCTCGAATCCTATGCCGTGGAGTTATTCATTGAAATTTGCAGATTCTGGGCCAGCAAGGCCAGCTTCGATAAAGAAACGGGACGGTATAGCATCGACAGGGTGATGGGACCAGATGAGTACCATGAAAAATATCCTGGCTCAAGCGAAGGGGGCTTGAAAGATAATGCCTACACAAACCTTTTGGTCGCATGGGCTTTCAAACGCGTATTTGATCTCTTGGACAGGATGAACGCATATGCCAGAGATAATTTGAAGCGGAAGATCAATCTTATGGAGGCTGAACTGGCGCGCTGGAAAGATATTCGTTTGAAGCTCAATATCCCAATCTCAGATGAAGGCATTCTCGAACAATACGCCGGATATATCGACCTTGACGAACTGGATTGGGATTATTACCAGAGTAAGTATGAGAATATCCACCGCATGGATCGCATTCTCAAAGCGGAAGGAATGTCGGCAGACGATTTCAAAGTATCTAAGCAAGCCGACGCCTTGATGACATTCTACCTGCTTAGCGCAGAGGAAATTAAGAGATTACTCGCAGAGTTGGGATATCACCCCCCTGACGATCTATTACGGGCAAATTTCTACTATTACTTGAACCGCACGTCACACGGCTCGACACTCAGCCGCCTGGTACACGCATATCTTGCCAATCTCCTCGGCGATAAGGATTTAAGTTGGCAGCTCTATACTGAAGCGTTAAAAAGTGATTTCATCGATATTCAAGGGGGTACCACTAAAGAGGGCATCCATGCTGGAGTCATGGCAGGGACAGTTATATTTGCCCTAAGAGCGTATGCGGGGATCGATTGGAGCGACGAACACTTATGTGTGAACCCAAGTCTTCCTTCAACCTGGCGCGGGATGCGATTCAGCCTGGGTTTCAAGGGCGATCACTATAACTTCGAGATTTCTCCAGAAATGGTGAGAATGAAATTAGAAGGCAATTCCGAAAAACGAGTTTTTGTGCGAGGAAAGAATATCCACTTGCAACCAAGCAAATGGGTCGAGGATTAATAGAATTAACCACAAAGTACACCAAGAATCACAAAGTATGTATTGGCTCTCTAGGTATCGCCGTGGAAGTTGGTGGCATAACGAAAGGAATCATAAATGTTAGGTGATGTTCTACTCATCGAAGAAAAACATAAAAAAGCCGCTGAAGCGATCGTTGAACGCGTGAATGTAATGGAAGGAGACAAAATCGTCATCGCAGTGGGCGGCGAATCGGGGTCGGGGAAATCTGAGTTGGGACACGAGATTGCGCGTTTACTCAAAGCCCAAGGGACCGCTGCCAAAGTGATGCACATCGACAATTATTACAAGACATCTCCACAAGCGCGCAACCCCTGGCGTCAAGCGCATGGAATCGAGAGTATTGGCTATTCGGAATACAATTGGGATACAATTAACACCAATCTGGCTGAATTTAGAGCGGATAAGGGCGAAGTCATCATGCCTTGCATCGATTTGCTCACTGACCAAGAGGATCTACTGAAAACCAGTTTCAAAGGACTGCGATACATGGTCATAGAGGGTCTTTATGCTGTTCAAGCCAGGGCTGACCTGCGCGTCTTCATCGACCTTACGTATCATGAAACCAAGAAGGCCCAATTGGTACGCGGCAAGGAAAATGTAGATGAATGGCGCATGAAAGTTCTTCAACGCGAGCATGAAGTTGTGCGTTCGTTGCGCCCATTAGCCGATTTGATTGTAGATAACGAGTATGAGGTTGTAGAGGCTGAACTTAAATAAGAAGTTTTGTTTCTCAAGGAAATCCCATGCATATTGCCTTTCTTAACCCTCAAGGAAATTTCGATCCCAACGACAGCTATTGGACAGAACACCCCGATTTTGGTGGGCAACTGGTATATGTCAAAGAAGTCGCTATCGCCATGGCAGCGCTTGGACACAGGGTAGATATTTTGACCCGTCAGATCATCGATCCCGAATGGCCAGAGTTCTGCGAGCCAATAGATGAGTATCCCGACGCACCAAATGTGCAGATTATTCGAATACCGGCTGGTCCTAGAAATTTCTTGAGAAAAGAATTGCTCTGGCCTCACCTAGTTCAAGACTGGGTACCAAATATTGTCTCTTACTATCATGAAAATGGGGGCTTACCAGATGCTACGACTGCTCACTATGGTGACGGTGGTTTGTGCGGAGCGCTTCTGGAATCCACACATGGTATCCCATTCACATTCACCGCTCACTCGCTCGGTGCGCAAAAGATGGATAAACTCCATATATCACAGGCAAACCTTGAAGAGATGGATGAGCATTTTCTATTTGGGAGACGCCTAGTAGCCGAACGACTGGCGATGAATCGCTCTTGTGTAAATATCACCAGTACAAAACAAGAGCGTTACAGTCAATACAGTCATAACGCATACCGGGGGGCAGTTGATTGGACTGACGATAAGCACTTCGCTGTAGTTCCACCCGGCGTCAATATCAAAATTTTCGACCGCAAGGCCCAATATATCGATGAGGCCGCGATCTATGAACACATCGAGAATATGCTCAAACGTGACCTGGTGCCAGAGCGCCAGAAATTGCCTTGCATTGTCGCTTCGAGCCGGCTAGATCCAAAAAAGAATCACCTTGCCCTGGTCGAGGCCTTCGCATCCAGTTCAGAGCTTAGAACGAGAGCAAACCTGGTGATAATTACGGGCAATATCGAAGATCCACTCAATGATTATCTATCAGCTGGAGAAACGGAACAAAATGTATTAGACGGTTTGATGGAAATCATCAACCAGACTAAACTCAGGGGTCAAATCTCGATGTTCGCTCTCCAGGGCCAGGGACAGTTAGCAGCGGGATATCGCTTCTTTTCCAAGTTACAATCTGTTTTTGCCCTGACCGCATTATACGAACCTTTTGGACTGGCTCCGCTAGAAGCCATGGCCGCAGGAATGCCTGCGGTTGTTACGAAGTTTGGTGGGCCCACAGAAAGTTTGCAAGAAGGAGATAATGAATACGGGGTCTTAGTTGATCCTACTGATCTCGATGAAATCAGTGCATCATTATTCTCTCTGGTGATAAATCCTGACCTCTGGCAAAAATATGCGGACGCAGGATACCAACGAGTTCAAGATCGCTATTTGTGGCAACGTACTGCAGAGGGTTATCTCAAAGTTATCGAGGGCGCATTGGAAGATTGTGATACAGCTCTATATCGAGAAAAACTCCTCCCCATTCATCCATATTTCACTGAACCAAGTGCGGAGAACGACATGACAATGGAAGAGCTAAAGAACCTTTACCTCAACTATGACATCCTAGCTATTGGTGAAACACTCGTCGATTTCATTTCTCATGAACCTGCCAACTCCCTGAGAACAGCTAGAGAGTTTACCCGCTATCTTGGGGGACAACCAGCCAATGTGGCTGTTTATGCTGCAAAGCTTGGTGCAAAGTCGGTCATCCTTTCAAAAATCAGTAGAGACCGGTTTGGCGAATTTCTCGCAGAGGAACTTCAATACCATGGTGTAAATACTGAAGCATTACTTCAAACCGATGAGCTGCCAACTACCAATGTGTTCCTAACAAAAACCACTGGTGTCCCAGATTTCCAAGTCAACCGGGGTGCTGATTCGCTGCTTAATATTAGAGATGTATCGGAAGAACTGATCCAAAACACTCAGATTGTGCATACATCCTGTTTTGCACTATCACAAGAACCTACTCGATCTGCTATTCGCCGAGCACTGCGCCTTGCCAATCGGCACGAGAAATTAGTATCACTGGACCCAAACTACAGCCCGCGCGTTTGGCCAGATAAAATGGAAGCATGGGAGGTACTTGCTCAAATTATGCCTTACGTTACCGTAGTAAAGCCCTCCCTCGAGGACGCTCGCAGGTTATTCGACCCAAATATGAGTGAGAAGGAACTTGAGGATGCATGTCTGGATAGATTTCACGATCTCGGCGCGGAGGTCGTAATCGTCACTCGCAGCGGAGGAGTTGTTACAGTTTCTGACGGAAAGTCGGTTCAATGTGTAGGACCGCTTCCATTAGTCGAAGTAGATAGTGTAATTGGTGGGGGTGATGCCTTTTGGGCCGGACTGCTCGTCGCATTCCTGGACGGCAAAACCTGGCCATTCAGTGTCTGCTTCGCGCATGAAATCGCAGCATTGAAACTGCGTCAAGTAGGTCACGTTGAAAAAGTCATTGATAGAAAAGCGATTTATCCGAATTTGGAGGAGAGGTTGACACAATGCATGTAACAGGAGGAAGATATGGCAAAGCATATTGCTTTTATATCCATCCACGGGGATCCCCTGGCAACCTTAGGAGGGTCACACCATGGCGGCCAAAACGTCTACGTTAAGGAATTGGCACGTCATCTGTGTGAATGGGGATTTTCTACTGACGTATTTTCACGTTGGGAAGCGCCCGATCAGCAACCCATAGAAAATATTCGAGAAGGAGCACGCGTTATACGTGTACAAGTAGGACCCCCTCAATGCATGGCAAAAGAAGAAACAATCCTTCTTCTTTCCGAGTTAGCAGATTGGATCACGCACTATCAAGCCGAACATCAAATTGAATATCAGCTCATTCACGGTCATTATTACTTCAGTGGGGCAGTATCATTAATTTTACAAGAAAAGTGGGGGATACCATTCATCGAGACATTCCATTCCTTGGGAGCTGTCAAACGAAAAACAATGGATCGCAAAGATCCAAGTCCTATTCAACGGTTTGAGCTTGAACAACGGATTTGCCAAAATGCAGACCGTATCATCAGCACGGCGCCGCAAGAAATGGAAGACCTCGTAGAGATTTACAACACAATTCAAAATAAAATCGAAATTATCCCCTGTGGAGTCAATCTTAATCTTTTCAGACCTGAATCACAAGCAGATGCGAAAAAATTTACAGGATTCTCCAAGGATAAATTCCTGGTCACATATGTGGGTCGCTTAGAACTAAGAAAGGGGATTAACACACTGCTTGAAGCAATTGGCATAATAATTGGGAAGCAACCGAATTTACCAGTCCACGCCGTTATTGTAGGAGGGTCTCATTGCAAAGGCAATGAGATTGAAGTGCTCGAAAAGGAGATTGAGGAATTTAAGCTCTATCAAGAAACGATTCGAAGGTATCAAATATCTGACCGGGTAAAATTTACCGGGGGGAAGCCTCAAGAACTTCTCTATCACTATTACAGCGCAGGAGATGTGACGGTAATTCCATCCTACTACGAGCCTTTTGGTATGACAGCAACAGAGGCCCTTGCCTGTGGTAGCAGTGTTATTGCATCTAGCGTTGGAGGATTGAAAACAACTGTACGAGAAGGCCATGTAGGGTTACAGTTCGAACCGCAAAACCCCCAAGACTTAGCCAAAAAAATCTTGTACCTAGTAGAACACCCTCAAGAAAACAAGCGCTTTCGCCAAAATGCTCGTCCTTATGCAGAAGAGAGATACAGCTGGCGATCAGTATCTAGAGCTATCGCTTCAGTTTACGAGCGCGTGCAGAAATAGTCCAGCATTTGTACAATCCCCATACGCAGAAAACATATCTTTTCAATTCAAATATTGGAGGTTGGATATCTATCCATCCTCCAATTCCATTTCTAAATCTCAAAAAATTAATCTCTAACGCCCGGGTCTGCTCCCCAAAGCCCCCTCTAAAGCGCCCAAACCACTGCTTACCTGAGGGATTTGGCCGCGCGCCAGTTGCGATGTGAGATTACCTATTTCCCCAGAACGCCCTTGGAGCAGTGGACCCCCCACTGAATCGATGCTCGCCCGGGCGTTGGCACTGAGCTGCCCGATATTGAGAAGTTCCGAATTCGAGATCGCCCCATCGCCCAGCGCAGCACGCACAGAATCGACGAAATCGAATGCGCTTAAGAGAGCATCCTTGCGATTCCCTGCGACCTGATTTGGAACCATTTCGAGAAGTTCAGCAACACGATTTTCCCAATCGCTGCTGAGGGCATCCTTCCAGGTTGTTCTCTTTTCAACGAGGGCCGTGATCTTATCATTTACGCTACTTGCCGCGCCGACAAACTGGTCGATGACCTCTGTGGCAACTTCAATCCCTTGCACTAAGGCCTCTTCAACCATGAGGGCTAACTCAAGCATTTCAACTGCAAAGGCAGCCAACTCATCCAGATCGTCTTCGATCGCCTGGAGCAGGTAGAGGGTTTCCTCGGCCAATTCACCGTAGATACCATAATAGGCATATATCAATTCCTCAGCCAGAGCGATAGCAAACTCTAATTCATGCAAAAGCGCTTCGATATCATCGATCTCTTCTTGCGTGATCGTACCATCTGAGGCAGCATCATTAACCGCTGAACTTGCTTGATTTGAGGCGTTTTCAGCTTCGTTGACAGCAGAATCGATTTCGGTCGCCAACTCTTCCTCGCTAACATCACTATATTCTGCCAGATCTGGCGTGGGCATAGCCGTTACAGTCGCCTGTACTGCTTGATCGACGGCCTCCTGGAAGACTGCTTCTGCAGTCGCAGTGAGGGATTTAGAAGCGCTTATCGTCGCTTCGGCATCTGCAGACGGCGTTTCGAGTGGGGCATCACAGCTCGTAATTCCAAACCCAAGCATTGAAATTAAAAATGATACGAATGCTACTCGCAATGAAAGTTTATTGTGCATTTCTACCTCCTAAAGATTGGATTGATAGTCCCGTGCAATTTTCAGTAGATTCTCCCAAGAGCCCTTGGGCAAAGAATAATTCTCCATTACGATGTTATGGAGCAGTCCGCTGAAACTATAACCTGCATCGATAATTTGATTGATCTGATCTCCAACCCAGCGATCTTTCAACTCAATACCCTGTTCCCATTCATGGTCTAGAACTTCCTCCATCAATTCTGCATAGGTATAGGGTGGGAAACGCAGGCAGAACAGCCCCTCGACGATAAACCCAAACAATTTCTTCGTCCGGTCGATCCAGCCTTCGGCATCACGGGCATTGTCTTTTCCCTGTTGCTTGACGAATTTGATGTCCTCAACAAGTTGCACGGCCACATCCTGACCGAGTTGATCGACGACTCGTTCGAAGTAAGCAAGGAAACGACGATTGTGTTCAATCCCGTAATGGGTATCCCTATAATCAAGGTTGAAGTCAAACGAAATTCCTCCATACCTCGGGTGCGGCAAAGAGATATTGAATACCAGCCCCGGATTATTTCCCCAAGTTCGCAAAAATTCAAAACGCGCACTTCCGCGGGGCATCTCGAAATGAGACTCCAAGACGGTAGAAATGTTAGGGATAAAGGCTGCCAATCTGGGGTCGTATCCCTTCAGCTCTTCGAGAGAAGAAATCCCTTCTTTCTTTCCGGTCAACTCGCGGGCGTCGATGGGAGTCCAATCCTTGTACCCTTGAGATTCATCGTTGGGCACATTGAGGAAAATAATATCTACATCAGGGGCCAGATCGTTGTTCGTCCCGCGGTTAAAGGAGCTCATATCGCCACATTGGATCTCATCTAGCGCAAGCGTGGGGAAAAACTCTTCCTTCATCAATGGCTTCACCGCTTCGATTACCCCATCACTGAGGCGCCTCTGCTGTTTAATTATTCCAAATAGAGAACTGGCATTCTTCGACATGTTCAGGATCCCTTCTCACAATGCAATACTTGCGCCTGCCATTGCCCTATGAGATACTTCCAAAATGCTGCGATACCCTAGTATATCGCAGCATCCCAAGGAGTAACAATATGAGACGCAAAACTACCATTATAGGTATTGCTAGTATTCTTCTAATCTGTGCCCTCGCTTGTCAAGCGGTTTCGGAAGTGTTTTACCAGCCGCCCACTCCAACACCCACAGCTGTCGATACACCCTTACCTGAAATCCCAGTGATGCCTGGCCCGGAGCACACCAACGAGCCTGTGCAAATCAAGGGGGCAATCCCCTTCACATCCCCATTCTTCCTTGATACCCTCGCTGAAGCCTTTGTGATGCTCGAGGATCAAGGCGGTTTCATCCAACGGGATCTGGAATTCGAGTTCCCACTTGAAGGGCAGGTCATTGGACCTGTAGAGCTGATTGGAGATGATACACTTACATATCAACTCTCTCTTCCAGCTGTTCCTCAAGGCACGCTTTCCGACGTCGACAACGATGGCGTAGAAGATGTTGGCGTGCTGGTCTTCAGTGTGGCGTATTGGTCCAATACCTGGGGCGGGCCATTCTTGGAAACGCGTGACGGCACGGGGTGGTCCACAGCATATTCCTCGACGAATACAGATCCCGATCGCGATTATGAGATCAACGGCGGAAAACTCATCGTCTGGGCGCAGGATGATGCTCAGGGCTTTCCCACCGGTTTTGGGGAAGACAATCTGCTATTCACCGCCGACGATCCCACAGCTCCCATTCCGGCTGGGTACAACATCGTCGATCTCGACCAGGAGCCTTTCAAGATTTCCAAAGAGGCTCAACCTTACATCACGCTCATCGAGGGGGAAATCGCAGTCAACGATTTCTCTGAGATGAGTTATTCTGAAGCGTTCAATGCCCTCTTCAAAAAGGTCTCTATCGAATATCCCTTCACACCCGACAAAAACATAGCTTGGGACAGCTTGTATAATGAACATGCCCCCAATATTGCCTCCGCCGTAAATGACGAAGATTTTTACTGGGCGTTGAAAGATTTCTCTTTAGCCATCCCCGATGCGCACATCGGAATTTCTTTCAATGATTTGATTGGACAGCTATTTTTCGAGAATCATGGCGGCAGCTTTGGGATGATTCTGGTAGAGCTAAGCAATGGCCGCGTCTTGGTGCAGGATGTGCTCCCAAACACTCCGGCTGAGCGCGCGGGGGTCGAGGTGGGTGCTGAAATCACCCTCTGGGATGGATCTGCTCTTGGAGAGGCCATCAGTCAGGTAGAGCCCTTTTTCGGACCCTACTCCACAGAACACCACAAGCGCCTTGAACAACTTGTCTTCCTAACCCGCGTTCCACCGGATTCGGAAATTGAGCTCACTTTCGAGAACCCAGACGAAGAACGTCGGACTGCAACCCTCAAAGCCGATGTTGAATATGACTCTTTGTTCGAGTGGATCCCATCTTTTAGGGTCGATGAGTTGAGTCCCCCAATCGTCGGAGAGATACTTGAACCCTCAGGCTTGGGATACATCCGCATCAACACCTTCTCTGATGATTACAACCTGACAGCCCAGTTGTGGGATCACTTCATCAATAGTCTCATCGATGTCGAAGTCCCCGGATTGATCATCGATATGCGCGTCAATGGTGGTGGTAGTTCGGGTCTTGCTAACGCCTTTGCCGGATATTTCTACGATGAAGAGGTCACCATATCACGGCGTTCTTACTTCAACGATCTACTGGGAGAATTCGAATACAAAGATCCACCTGGTCGTATCAAACCTGGGCCAGTTTTATTTGATGGTCCAGTTGCGGTGCTGGTCAGCCCGTACTGTATCAGTGCCTGTGAGGGTTTCACATATGCTCTAACCCATCGAGAGAACACAACCGTCATTGGTCATTTCCCCACATCTGGCGCTTTTGGTGAAGTCGGCCGCGGCCAGTACGAGCTCCCCGCAGACTTGTCACTGCAATTCCCAACGGGGCGCGCCGAAACCCCGCAAGGTGAGCTACTTATTGAGGGTACCGGGGTTGTTCTCGATATCGTGGTACCAATCACTGAGCAAAGTGCTCTAGGTGAAATCGATTCAGTCTTAGAAGCTGCTATTGAGGCCCTATCAAGATAAGAAAAGAGAAACCGGGGTTCAAGGAGAACCCTGGTTTCTTTTTCACCGCGACCATGGTGGCAACGCTCTTCGCCTTTCATGTTTCGGAAGTTTACGAATTTCATTTCCCCTTTGGATATATTTGTCCATCAAATTCAGCACCCTTTCAGTCGCGTTCCCGTCAAAGCGCCCCCAATATGGTGCGGATTCCCTAAGTCCTTCGACTAAGCGATCATAATAGGCCCTGTCAGAAAACAACCTCTGCAAAGTGGGCACAAACTGCGCACGATCACGCACAACAACAATCCCAGAGACATCGTCAAAAGTATCATATCCAAACCAATCGAAATCAATCACAACGCTGGGAGTTTGGGACACAATCGCTAATGTCAGAGTTGAAGAGAAGGTGGCCACAAAAGCATCGCAGATCGGGATTAGTTGATCGTAGCTGTACGTAGAGGCGATAATATGTCCATACGTTTCAGCGCGCGGCAAATAATGGTTAAGGTCGCTTTTGGGGTGCAAGCTGAGGATGACATTCAGTTCATCGTGAGCTTTCGCTAATCCTTGAAACAAGAATTCAATATCTTCCCAATGCTCGTCCCAAGATAATAATTCATGTTCAGCAAGTTGAGGTACCGAACAAAGCAAGATTGGTTTATCAGGATCCAATTCGAAATCCCGGCAAATCGTTTCACGCCATTTAGCGCGGTCAGTTTTTATATTTGCAGAGTTATCATAGCGGGGCTTACCAACAACTTCTATCTTTTGGGGGTGCAGTCCTTCACTAACGAGAATGTCGCGTGCCTGATCACTCTCCAGGGCCATTTTCCAAGCCCGGCCCCCTCCTAAATTCCATGGATCAACAGGGAGAATACAGATAACATGCGCAGCGATCATCCAAGCCGATGAATTCCAAAGCAAACGATATTGTTCAGTCTCATAGACCCATTTAGGTTTGATCTTTGCCAACCACCGATTTATGCGGCTACTCATTCCAAATGTGGTTTCCCAATCTTTTTGCGCCAACCGGTAGGCAGCGCTACTAGGGCGGTCTGACAACGCAAAGGGGAGAATAATTGAAGGAATGCCAAATGTATTCGCTTGCGTAACCAACGCAGTTTCAATTCCCACATGACGGTCACCGACAGTGAGAATGCAAATCGGGTTATATTTTGCTAGCAATCGTTTTGCCGCGAATTTTTCTCTGGCAAAGACCATCAGGTAATAAAGCAACTGAATTAGAAAGGTTCGCTGTAACTTCTTTATAGTGCCTTTGCCTGCAAGTTGAGATTTGATTTGATGATTTGGTGCTTTCGGGATAATTTTATTTTTCGAACCCTTCTTTGCTCCTTTCTGTTCTTTGACATTGTGAAGAAAATACCCAATATCATGATCAAGGCATAATTTGACCGCGTTGTGATTATCCTTCCAATGAATCAAGAACAAGGGCACATATTTCCCTTGTTCTTTGATTGCCAAAGCTATGGCCAGCATTTCTGAAAATGATGAACTGCTGTGAGGCACGAACAGAATGCTCGTTGAAAATTTCATATGACCAAAATTCTAGGCAAGGGTTTCGTATGTTACATCGATAACTCGTTGTACGATGTCATCTGTCATATTTGCCCACAAGGGTATGCGAACTATTCGATCACTGATCTCATCTGTTAACGATAAATCACCATTCACGCGCCCAAATTTTATTCCTGCTGGAGAAGAGTGAAGCGGAATGTAATGAAATATCGAATAGATTCCAGCTTGCCGCATTTTAGTGATGAATTGTGTGCGGATGTCTAGATTTGGCAATATTAGGTAATATATATGGGCGTTATGGTCACAGTACTTTGGGATAACAGGGCATCTCACTTTCCCCTGATTTTCCAACTCAACGAAGGCATTTTGATATTGGTTCCAGATATTCAACCTTCTACCAGTGAAGAAATCTGCTTTCTCAAGTTGCGCCCACAAGAAAGCAGCCAAAATCTCGCTAGGTAAAAACGATGACCCAACATCCACCCAACTATATTTATCGACTTCACCCCGAAAAAATTGATTTCGATTTGTTCCCTTTTCCCATATGATTTCGGCCCGTTCAATGAATTGATCATCGGTGATTAATAAAGCTCCCCCCTCACCTGAGATGATATTCTTGGTTTCATGAAAACTCAAGGTCGCCATGTTTCCAATGCTCCCCAAACTCTGACCTTGGAACCTTGCCGAAATCCCTTGAGCAGCATCTTCAATCACGAGCAAATTATACTTGCGAGCAATTTCAAGGATTACATCCATCTCACAACCGACCCCAGCATAGTGAACAGGAACAATAGCTTTGGTCCGTGGAGTAATCGCGTCCTCAATTTTCGTCTCATCCAGGTTGAGTGTATCAGGCCTAATCTCGGAAAATACGGGTACCCCGCCCCTCAGCACAAAAGCATTTGCTGTTGATACAAAAGTAAAAGACGGCATAATAACTTCATCTCCTGCCTGAATATCAGCTAGGATGGCCGCCATTTCCAATGCATCTGTACAAGAATGTGTCAATAATGCTTTCTTACAACCAGTCTGTTCCTCCAACCAATTCTGGCATTTCTTAGTAAAAGTGCCGTTGCCCGAAAGGTGATGACTATCTATTGCCTTATGGATGTAATCCAACTCTTTCCCACTAAGCGTAGGAACATTAAAATCTATAAAGTTCGTTTGAGAATTTGTCATAGCGTTTTTTTTGAACGATGATGGTGAAATCATTCAATCATAATCGTGTAAATTTGCTACAATGCGCGAAAAAATCTTCCATTAGTTATCATACAAAAAACACGAATCACCAGAGTATAAGTCGTCACACATACGGTTTTTTTTGGTCATCAAAGGTAATTCATAATATTAAAACTGTTCATAATATCAATCTAAAAATTATGAAACCAAAAAATGTTGTGCATCTTCTCCCACCATGAACAGCAGATCCAAAATCGAAACGAAAGGATCGAAAGGGGAATGCAGTTGGGGATACTCAGGATAATTGTATTGCATATACTCTAGAGTTATCCCTGCTCCATCAAATTTTTCTTGTTCGATATAGTTGCGAGCAGAAGGACCACTAATGTAGTGTTTAGCACCCACATAGGTAAGAATTTGGATCAAGCGGTCTGTTTTATGCCCCTCAATACCAGGGATCTCAGAAGAGCGCAAAAATTTTGTTCCCCCAATTTTAAGAATCTCGGCAAGTTCAACTGTGATATCTATAGTAAAGTCTGCCAGAAATTCAGCTTGTCGATGGTAGATTGATTCTAGCCACGGATGGTACAGCTGAAAATACGGTGCTTTTGAATAAGCAAATGTTAGAGTTCTAAGATGTTTCTTTTCCCAGGATGTACTTCTGTCAATTCTAATATTTCTAATATTTATCCCATCCAGTACTCCTTTAGTATGTACTGGAATGGTTAACCACTGTTTTCCCTGTGCAGTTTTAATTTGGTTTCGATTTCTCCATCCATGTTTATCATATTGAACATCATCATAAAATATAAACAAATCGACCCGGCGAATCTGATCAAAATAGCCACGCCAGGGGATATATGAGGGCTGTAATATAGCAACATTCATTCTTTAGTTGTACGGGCAATAGTGTAGGCAGGACGACCTTTGGTTCGTTCAAATATTCGAGCAAGGTATTCTCCAATAATACCTAAGGCAAATAACTGCACTCCGCTAAATATACTAATCGTAGATGCTAAAAATGGAAAACCTTCGATGGAACCCAAGGTAAAATATATGGTTATTACATATACAAAAACACCAACGCCAAATATGGTAAACAATAAACCCAATAGACTGGCAAACCGCAACGGTAAGGTTGTATAACTTGTTAGAACTAATAAAGTTACCTTGATCAATTTAACCAAATCGTAGTTTGATCTACCAGAAATTCTAGGATCCTCTTCAACTTCAACGAAAGAATATCGTGAGGCTCCCCAAGATAATAAAACATCTACCAAAACATCAGGGTTATGAAAATTATCAAACGCCTTTCGTAAATTAGTCCGAAATACTTTATAAGCTCCAATATCTCGTACGTACTTCTGCCCCATCACATATGCAATGGCGCGTTTTACAATGAATGAGGCAGTCTTCTTCCACCAGGTTTGTTGACGTTTTCTTGCGATCCCATAAACCACATCATATCCCTCTGCTAATTTTCCTAAGAGTTTGGGGATCTCTCCAGGAGGGTTTTGCAAGTCATCATCCATAATTACAATAACTTCATATTGTGCATCCCGAATACCACATAGAGTTGCATTATGCTGCCCAAAATTCCGCATTAAATCTATCCCTCGCACCCATGAATAATCTTGCGAGAGCCTGGCAATTACATCCCAACTTCGATCTCGGCTACCATCATTGACTAAAACCAGTTCGAATTTTTCTGCAACTCTTGGGAGCACACCCAACAACTCATCTACCAAAATAGGAAGCGTGTCAGAGCTATTATATACAGGTACAACGACAGAGACATTCATATTCAAAAAATCCGAGAGAATTATACTTCATATGATGTTATTAAACTGACTAAAGAAACATGCTCTTTTGGAAGCGCCGTGGGGCCATTCAGATTTTGGGAAATGTGTGGGATCACCCGAGCAATGCCTAGAGACCCAACAGTAGGAACATGGTACAACGAATATAGATATGTTAGAATTTTTGCTCAATTTTATTGCTCAACGTCACACCAAAAACTGGGCATTATTTCATGCTTAGATGGAGAATTATATGCTAGAAAGTTTCCAATCCAAATTTCAGGTCAGGGGTAATTGGAATATTTCCTACATTTTCGGAGTTATCACGATAATTGTTTTGTCTATTTTAGTCATTGGTGTTAGTATCACTCGAAGGGCAATTGATCCGGAAGCACTAGTGAATTTCCGATTTATGCGCGAGTTAAACCTAGCAAGTGTTTGGATTGGTGAAACCGCACCTGGGCATTTTGTTACCTACAGACCGATAACGGGATCTTTGCTGCGGTTAGAGTACTTATTATTTGGATTGAATCCCCCAGCATTTTTTACAGTAAATGTTGCGTTACTCATAATCTTAGCCATTTTAATATTCGATATCATTTATCGGGCGAGTAATGAAATTCTACCGGCCCTAGTAGCTGCATTGCTATTGGTCACTGATTGGCGGCTTACACCAAATGTTTATGTGATAGGTGAAGTTCAAATCACTATAGCAGCAATCTTTGGTTTGTTTGCCGTATGGATTATCTGGTTTAGTAATAATAGATATAAACCAATTTTAGTATTTCTTCTACTATTGATGGCAGCACTCAGCAAAGAATATGGTCTTGCCTTTGCATTGGGAGTTTTCGTTTATGCAATTCTAAGCATATCTACTAGAAAAAAATATGCGGTGATTGCAGTCGGTGCAGTGGTCACATATTTTATTCTTAGGCTTTCCTTAGGGATTATGATACCCACATTAGGGGAATCTGCAAATTTCAACGATTTGGTTGTCGAATATATTACAAATATTTCTAGCGGCTTTATCTTTACATTTTTTAATCTATTTCGCCCTGCAGATGACGGTGATTTACCCAATTTAGGTAACCTCCGTTACACCTATGCCGAGGCCTGGCAAGTAATCTTTTTGCAAATTTTGCCAATAATCATCATATTTGTACTGGGTTTTCGTAAAAAAAGTTTACGTTCACTTTCAATCCCCTTGCTCTTCATCATTCTGGGAAATTCTTTTCTGCTCTTCTGGAAATATGCATTCAGATTTCACTTTCTTAGCAACGTCAGCATGTACACAATTGCAGGGTTAGGTTTGAGCGATGTTTTCAAACATTTGCGACCGAAACCCAGGTTTTTTAACTTTTTAATGCTTATTTTTATGTATGCGGCAACGCTAATCTTCTGGCGCGGTTTGGAATTTAATTCATATCTTGTCGATCTGAATTCCGAAATTGACAGCAGGATTTGTGAAGATCGAGGGCAATATAGCGAACGAGAAAGAACAATATGTATCAAGAAAAGGACTCTTTGTATCCCTACAGATGAATACTATACAGGGGGAGGTTATCATGGCTACTATTCAGGTGCAGATCAAGACACGGTTCGATTGCTGATGACCTATTACGACATCCCCCACGAATACTGCACTTGCCTTGATCCTAACCCTACATGTTACGAGGATCTACTTGAGGAATAACTCTATATTGAGTAGCTATCTGGCCGATACATTTCGAGATGATCTTTGATCCAAGCAATCGTGCTTTGCAGCCCTTCTTTCAAAGAGTATCTCGGTTTCCAGCCAAGATTCTCGGCCTTGGATATATCTGCACACAACCTGTCGACTTCGCTCGCTTTGGGTCGGACTCGGTCATCTTCGGATACCACCGACAAATCTTTGTCGATCAATTTTGCGATCATTTCAACTAAATTGCGCATTGAGATTTCCTTACCAGTGCCAAGATTGATCACTTCGCCAATAGCGTTTGAAGCTGCTGCTATACAAAGAAATCCTTCGACAGTGTCCGCGACATAATTCAAATCTCGCGTTGGGTCGAGGTTTCCTACTCGAATTTCTGATTGCGTCAAACCCTGGGTGATAACTGTGGGGATGATTGCCCTGGCAGATTGCCGTGGACCATAGGTATTAAAGGGTCTCACAATTGATACCGGCAAATCGAAAGAACGATTGAAAGATTCTGCCAATTTGTCAGCCCCAATCTTGGTGGCAGAGTAAGGTGATTGGCCTTGCAAGGGGTGTTCCTCATCGATGGGTACATAGCGAGCTGAGCCATAGGTCTCACTTGTTGAGGTTTGCATTACCCGCCCAACCCCCTCATCAAGCGACGACTGCAATACGTTCAGCGTTCCTACAATATTGGTCTGTACGTACGAAGAGGGGGCTTGATATGAATAAGGGATGCCAATCAGAGCCGCCAAATGGAACACATATTCTCGACTCTTCACGGCTTTCCGAACGCTATCTCGATCTGCAATATCACCTGGAATGACTTCGATTTCATCGACTACTGGAGAATGATCCAGCCAACCCCATTTTCCCAAAGAATTGTAATGCACAAAGGCACGCACCTGCGCGCCCAACTCTACCAGGCGCTCTGTGAGATGACTCCCAATAAAGCCACCCGCGCCTGTTATTATAACCTTCCGACCCGTCCAATCAAATTCTGCCATTTTTGAAATCTTCTTGAGCTTGCTGATAGTCTGGAGGTTGGCCAATATCCAACCAGTATTCCATTACTGGGAAATTGATCACCGTACGCTCATCTTGAAGCAAGATGTTGATCAAATCTGTCATATCTAGTTTTTTATCGCCTTTGATATAAGCATGCACGGGAGGATCTAACAAATAAATTCCGGCATTCACAAAGAAACTGTAACGTGGCTTCTCGCGCAAGCGCCGGACGTAAGGTCCATCACCTTCAATAACGCCATAGGGCACACTGATATCGTATTGCCGCACAGCAACCGTGAGGTCAGCATTATATTTTTGGTGGTAATTGAGCATCGAGCGGAAATCTACTCGAGTGAGAATATCGCCATTGATCACCAGGAGCGGTTCGTCGGGTGACTCCATTAATCCCAATGATCCCGCTGTTCCCAGGGGTTTGTCTTCATCCACATAGTTGATATCAACCCCAAACTCGCTTCCATCCCCAAAATGAGTCTTGATCTTTTCCCCTAGATAGTTTGTCGTCACACTGACTCGATTAATACCTGTCTGTCGCAATTGCTCGATGATTCGCTCCATAATTGGGCGGTCACCAAGAGGTAACATTGGTTTCGGCAAATCTTCCGTCAGGGGCCTCAGCCGGGTGCCAAACCCTCCTGCCATGATGACGGCTTGAACTGGCAAATCTCCGCCAGGTAGCAACTCCTCCATGGACACCAAATCAATTATCCTGTCATCTTTGTCTATGATAGGGATCTGTTGCACAACAAGTTCTTTCATCATTCGTAAGATTTCAGATGACTCTGTACCTTTTTGTGCAGTAACTGGTTTTGGATAGGGCGAATCCACACGTTGAGCCAATAACTCACTAATCGGAGTATCGAGGTTCTTTTCAGCCAACATAGCGCGCCGAATGTCGCCATCGGTGATCGTGCCAACCAAATGCATCTGATCATCAACGATCAAAACAATTCCACGTTGGTTGAAGTTGAGTGCATTGATCGCGTCCCTAACGACACTATCTGCAGGAATGCAGAATGCGGAGTGATCAAAGACCATATTGCGACCTACCCAGGAAAAGCAAGCATTCTTTCATCGCAAAATCTAGCTTATCCTTCAGTCTCCCATAACGGGTGACGTAAAATCCATTCCCCATTTTCCTTATCCCACAGATGTGGGGATCTAGCTCGATCACAAAGATCCAGGAAATGCTCCATATCCATGCCAATATAATTCATAATTTCTTGCAAATAACGGTCAGGAAATTCACCATCATACCTTTTAACCAGGGCAACTCCTTCTTCACGGGTGAGGTGTTTATTGCGGATTTCCTGGGAGGCATCATAGGTCGCACGACCAATGCCAAATTTCATATATGTCGTATAGTAGTGCAAATCGTCGATCTTATCATCGATACTATTATATTTACTATACGTGCCTTGCGTGCGGAATGGCCGGGCTTGGAAATTAGTGTTTTCAACAGCAAAGTAATACGCTTCTTGCGGGATCCACTTCAGGTAATAACCTAGATAGTGAATCTCGATCTTCGACTTTTCGATCTCTTTGTGATCGGCGGGCAAATAAGTCATCATATCTACCAGGGAAACTCCATACTTCTCCTGCAATTCTCGCACCGAAACCCCGCCCAAGTACATGTTATCCAAATTTTTCATCGTAAAATACGATTTATCGCGCAGTGAAGAAGCGTTCTCTGCAATCGGATTTCCATATTCAGCTTCGTTTTCACCATAGAATACTAGTGGAATATCGTATTTCAAGGCAACTTTAGGAGCTAGGTTCTTTTGGCCAAGTATGAAGGTTTGAAAAGGGTGCAATAGGTTCTCAATTGCCAACCGCGTCAGCAATTTCATTACCCTACCATTCTGGTTGTAAGAGATATTGTCAAACCCCCCTGTTTCTATCCAGTTGCGGAAATTCTGGTAGCCGTAATCTGTGTACATGATTGGAGGCCAAGTACAAGTCAGTGGGTGCATATCATACTTATACTTCAATATATACGAGGCGTAGACGCTATCCTTACCGCCGCTGCCAGGCACTATACAATCATAATACCCATCACTGCGACGATGTTGGTCACACAACTTGACCAATTCCTTTTCCCGAACTTCCCAATCAATATCTTCTTTAACTTCAGCATAACGGCAGGCATCACAGAGTCCGTCTTCACCAATATTCAGTGTGGGGGTTTTGCGTTCCTTGGTATGCTTGAACTCAGGGTATGAAGAGGGTCGCTGATTTGACATCACACAACGCTTGCAAAAGCGCACATCTGTTGGCAAGCCGTAATATGCTTCTAATTCTTGTGACATTCAATTACTCCAAACTTTTCTTCACCATCGCGGCGATCGTTTCATAGACTTGTAAACCTTGCTTACCACTCCGCTCAGGGTGGAACTGGCAGGCGAAGGTGTAATTATACTGCAAGCTGGAGCAAAATTCGATTTGTCCATATTGGGAGGTGGAAAGAACTAGTTCGGGATTTTCCGGCTTTACATAGAAAGAATGAACAAAATACATGTACTCTCCTTCGGAAATACCCGCAAGAGGTGTGCCTATCCATGAAGTTGGGGATTCTGGATTATGTGTCCTAGTATCAGGCGTCCCCCAGATTCGATTCCAACCAACCTGAGGAACCTTCAGGCATTTAGGATATTCTTGCCGAGTATCAGGATATGTTTGAGTTTCCAAGGGAACCACTACACCATCTATGATGCCCAGCCCTTTATGGGTGCCGAACTCATAACTTTCGGTCATCAACAATTGCAATCCCAGGCATATGCCAATTAACCATTTATCTGAAGCTCCAATTTCCTGAAGAGGTTTGATCAAATCCAATTTACGCAGAGAATCCATGGCGTCCCCATATGCGCCGACACCGGGCAAGATGACGGCATCAGCAACAAATAAATCCGTAGGTTCTGAAGTGATCACTGCGTCCATTCCGGCGTATTCACAGGCCTGTTTTACACTGAACAAGTTTCCCAGACCAAAGTCAACAATTGCAACTTGAATAATATTTTCATTCACCAGCAACCCCCTTTTGTAAACGACAACGTACTTCTCGTTCTGACAAAAACGCCTTGATCTGGTAAACGGTAGAGCCCGCGATGTTTTTGCGTCCCATCTGTCCACGTCTGCCGCGCAAGAATTCGATATTACCTTCGACTTGGAAATCACCCTCCTGCAACTTATTTCGATGGATGTAATCATAATGCAGCATCGAAGCCAAACTGATTGCATCCGCACGTCCTATAGAGATGGCATCATAGAGATGATCAAGTTTCCCCGCACCGCCCAATGCAATTACTGGGATTGATACAGATTCAGCAATTTGACGAGTCAGTTCCAGGTCGTACCCTTTTCCAGTGCCTTCTCGGTCTACAGAGGTCACCAGCAATTCCCCAGCACCCAATTCCGCTGCCTGGATGGCCCATTCACAAGCATTTATGCCCGTACTTTCACGTCCGCTATCAACATGGGCTTCATATCGCCCATCCGGCATTTTAATAGCTTCGATGGAAACGACAATTGTAGAGGAGCCAAAGGCCAAAGCTGCTTCACGGATGAAATCGGGGCGATGGATTGCGGCAGTGTTTATGGCAACTTTATCTGCTCCTACCCGTAAGACAGTACGGATATCCTCGACGGTGCGTAGGCCACCTCCAACCGTCAATGGAATAAAAATCTCCGATGCAGTCTTCCTGATGATGTCTAATAAACTATTGCGACCATACAAACTAGCAACCGCATCCTGGTAGATCAATTCATCGGCCCCGTTCTGATAGTATAAGCGGGCAAAATCCTCGGGTTTACCTAGAACCCTCAACCCTTCAAGATGAATGCCTTTTACGAGATTCGGACCTTTGATATCTAATCGAGGGATGATACGGATATTCAACTCGTTGTCTCCAACACCTTCATGGGTTTGGCAGGCACACCAGCAACGACAGTATCCGGCAGAACATCTTTCACTACGACCGCGCCTGCTCCAACAACAGCTCTTTGTCCGATTTGAATTCCCTGTCTAACAATTGCGCCAATCCCAACATGAGCGCCCTCACCAACGTTTACCGCACCGGCCAATTGAGCGCCTGTTGCAATATGAACATGACTGTCAATCGTACAATCGTGCTCAATAACAGCACCCGTATTGACAATTACATTCAAGCCTAGACGTGTACCAGGATTTACGATTGCCCCACCCATCAGGGTTATTCCATCCCCCAAAACCACATGAGATGAAATTAATGCCCGAGGGTGAATGATACTCACAGGTGAAAATTGCAGGCTTCGGGCAAGTTCAAAGAGTCGCTTTCTTGGTTGGTTATCTCCAACGCCTCCCACGCCGACAAAGAAATACTCAACCCCTTGGTTGCCTAATTGTGATAGCAATTCATCACCCCCCAAAATCGGCACTCCAAGTATTTGTTCAGGATGTGAATCGAGGTTGGGGGTCAGAAGACCCACGATCTCATAAGAATCGTAACCGCGCAATATTTCGATCATGCCTTTAGCATGTCCGCCGGCCCCCAGGCCAATGACTTTCTTTTTCATGCTAAACTAATCCCTCAACTCGAGATCATAAAATCGCTTGATCAATAAATCATCCCCTAATTGAACATTTTTTATAGATTCTACGATCACGTCAGATGCAGTTCCATCCCCATAAAGATTTGGGTGCCCCTGAATTTCCGTCAGGAATTGGGGATCGATGGCTTTTCGAATACCTGCGATGATGCTTTCGCGGGAATAATCTACGTCGATCACATTTTGACCACGGACTCTGCCAGCTTGACGGGTCCCAATGTTAACAACTGGAAGGTCGAAAGAAGCCGCCTCGATGATTCCACTCGAAGAGTTGCCAACCATTGCTGTGGCAAACTTCATTAAACTGAAATATCTTTGAGTACCTAAGTTTTCAACTGCCTCGCAATTAGGTTGGTCGCCAACATATTCCAAGATCTTTTCCCGAATAATGCTGCCTGAGGTGTCTGCGTTTGGCATGGTAAACACAACCGATATTTCAGTTGATTTTAGTGCAGCCAACAATTCCGATATCTGCCGTTCAGTTTGTTCAAATTCCAGTGTAACTGGGTGAAAGGTTACGATCAAATACGGAGATTCGCAAATATGTAAACCGAAAATAGAAGATAGTTCTTCCCGCTTCATAAGTTTTTCAGAATAGAAATTATCCAGACTTGGCGCTCCGGAAACAATCACATTTGAGGGTTCTTCCCCCAACTGTATCACTCTAATTGCGTATTCCTGGGTCGCAACAAAGTGGAGATGACTCAACTTTGTCATCGAATGCCGAAGGGCATCATCAATCGCTCCCTGGGTTAGCTCCCCTCCATGAATATGGGCTAATGGAATTTTGAAGGGCAATGCTGCTAATGCCGCAGCGTACATTTCGAAACGATCACCCAAAACCACCAGGATATCTGGGTGGGAGCGTGCAAATGCTTGGGAAAAGCCAATCACTCCTAATCCAACAGATTTTGAAATACCTTGTGGCGTATCCGAAGAGAGCAGCATCTCAACCCGATCATGGATCTCAAAACCATCTTCCTCGATGATTTTGCTGGTTAGACCAAATTCTGGTGAAAGATGCATTCCTGCGACGATCAGGCACAACTGCAACTCAGGGTCAGCCTGAATTCTACGCAGAATTGGCCTGTAGATCCCATAATCCGAGCGACCTACTGTAACAACTGCAATCTTCCTCACGAAAACATCTCCATCAAAAATATGGTGCCCGCAGAGACATCTTCCCGCAACTTCAGTCCAATCAAGTAGGGGAACATAGATGGTGGTAATCCAGTGCCAGGCCTTTTGATAGCAATGTGTTCCTCGGCAATTTGAGTCCCTGCGCGGATATCAACATCTGCAACCAAACTTCGACGAGCAACTGCAGCGGTATTTGCTTCACTTACAGCAGGCTCCTTGCGCCCATGACCCAACGATGCTTCTACTACTCGAATTCCATGTACCATTGATGCAAGTTCATCAGGATCTAGGGAAGCCTGATGATCTGGTCCTGGAAAACTTTTATCCAAGGTAAAGTGTTTTTCTATTACACATGCCCCCAGAGCCACCGCAGCCAGTGATACTTCAATCCCTGGTGTGTGATCAGAATAGCCAACTGGAATTTGAAATGCGGTCTTCATTGTTCCCAGAACTCTGAGGTTAGCGTCATTCGGGTTAGCTGGGTAATTCGAAACGCAATGCAACAAAATGATGTCATCATTACCCCCTTCTCTGAGCCAACGGACTGCCTGGCCAACTTCAATTATGTTTGACATTCCTGTAGACAAAATGATTGGAAGCTCTTTCCGGGCAACATGTAATAAGAGTTTATTATTGGTGATCTCTCCAGATGGAATTTTGAGCACTGCCAGGCCTAAATTTGTTAATAAATCAACACTGTCTGGGTCAAACGGAGAGGACATGAAGATGATTCCACACGAATCGCAGTACGCCTTAATATCATGATGCATTTCCAGAGTTAGCTCCAAACCACGGAGCATCTCTTGTTGAGATTCTGATCCATTCGAGGTTTGTAACTGGTACTCAGCCTTAGGTGCTGAGATGCTGACAAGTTCATCTGCCTTAAAAGTCTGGAACTTAACCGCATCAGCCCCGGCTTCGACAGCGACGTCGATCAACTGTTTTGCTAACTCTACATCTCCATTATGATTAACGCCTGCTTCAGCAATAATGAAGCAGGGATGGCCGTCACCAACCAATCGATTCCCAATAGCTATCGATCTCATAGGCCACCTACTTCCTGCAATATCAAGCTCGCAAGCTTCAAATCCCAGGGAGTATCGATATCAATGGATCTTTCCTCTGGCATTACATATGCACAGGTTTTTTCTGTATACCAACTTCTTTTTTCCAACAGCACTTCTCTTCTGGCAAGGTATATCGCGCCATTGAGAGCATAGACATCAGGCAGGTCTTGACGTCGGGGTATTAGGTTTTCTTGTTGGATGTAATCAACCATGTATCCATCAGCATCCATCCGTTTCATCCAATTTGGATGGTGTTTAGCCAGCACAATACTCACAACCGCATCCGCACCTTTATTTCGGATCATTTCTATGGACGCGTCGATATCAAAAGCGGTGCGCAAGGGGGTTGTAGGTGATAAACACATCACATATTCTGAACGATATCCGACGTTTTCTTCTAACCAATTTGCCGCATGGATGATTGGGTCAATTCCAGGGGTATCGTCAGCTGCCAATTTATCAGGCCGCATGAAAGGAACTTCAGCACCGTATTCTAAAGCGATCTCAGCAATTCGTTGGCTGTCCGTGGAAACGATCAACCTCTCAATGGCGCTTGATTTTTGGGATTCTTCGATGGTCCACGCAATCAATGGCTTGCCCCCAACATCCACAATATTCTTATTTGGGATGCTCTTCGAGCCACCGCGAGCTGGGATCACCGCTAAAACAGACATTTTACCAATTCTACTTGTCCAACTTTCTGATTTGCGAAGTACGCAATTCTACTGGGACCTGACGCTTATCATTGATCAATTTCAGCAAAACCCGCACTCGTTCTTCGCCAGGTAGCCGAGTATCGAAGACAGCGCCATATCCAGAAAATGGTCCCTCATGAATCCGGACTTTATCACCCGGTTTTAGACCCTCCAATACTTCACCCCCGGCTTCATTTATCTCCAGGATGCGCTTTTGCAATTCTTGGACCATGTGATCCGATACCGAGGCAGGTTCCCCATCGAATGAGACAAATCCTAGTGTATGGGGCATCCACTTGAAAGTTGAGATACCTTCGTGCTCTAAATCTGCTTTCACAAAGATATAGCCTGGGAAGTAGGGTTTGATTTTACGCGACCGCGGATTTACAGGGTGCACCCTAATACGCGGGTAATAATTTTCGAGCCCTTTTTCCTGTAATTGACGCCAAACAACATCTTCTTTTCTAGGCTTACTGCGCAAAACATACCAATGTAATGACATTTTTTCCTTAATTCGGGGAATTTTTTTCTTACGGCCTGTATTGTAATGAATCTACTTTATATCGACAAGACCACGCCGGAAGCGAATCATTGCCCGTCAAAGTCTCCTATGGTAGAATCCAGGCCGCTTGGGAGGGGTCCTCTCGACCCGCATACCTGGAGGGATGGCCGAGTGGACGAAGGCGCCGGTCTTGAAAACCGGTATGGAGCAATCCATCGTGGGTTCGAATCCCACTCCCTCCGCCTTAACAATTGACGATTGCAGATTGACGATTGCAGATTGCGGTAAGAATTCTAATCGACAATTC
>CAYTKR010000031.1:0-42830 GCA_964438295.1 uncultured Anaerolineales bacterium | reverse complement strand
AGTGACTCGCCCATATGGGATTGCCCTGGTTGTTCTGCCCGGAATATGCATTTCTTTCAACTGCCCAATGGCTTCGAAGCCTGGGAACAGCTTGATCATATTGGCAGTCAGGACCAGTAAGAATATCGTGGCCACAACGGGGAATATGCGTTTACCCCATTTCTTGCCAGCCGATCCTTCTACTGAGTTCCAAAGGAATTCGACAATGGCTTCAAAGACATTATAAAAGCCTTCTGGAACCAGTTTTCCTTTGCGAGCGAAACGCCAGGCGCCAAAAGCCATCAATAGCAAGACGATGTCAGTTAGCAATGTTGCCAGGATTGTATTGGTGATTTGGAAATTCCCTATATGAAGACCCGTAGGTTCGGGAGGCAAAATCACCACCGGGGTTATTGGCTGTAGGAATGTAGCTCCCATATAGGAAGCATAGATACCTATGGCTACCAGACCAAGAATGATCCAGCGTTTAATTCCGAACCGTTTTTCTTTCTGAACTTCGTCACTCAACGGTTTCGTCCTCCTTTTCTGTAGAATCGGCCACGCCTTCTTCTGAAGGTTTAGCCTGAATATCCCTCACCGCTCGCATCGCCCGGAAATATGTCAGGGTGAGTGCCAACGGTGCTGAAATCAAAACGAGTATGATTGTGATGATGGGTTTTTCGGTTCCCAAAGTACGATCGAGCCACAATCCCCCAAAAACAGCTGCCAAGACTATGATCAGAGTCAGACAACCAATTTCGCCGCCAAGGGCAACGGTCCGTAAACCAAATACTTGGCTAATAGGATTCTTCGAAGGATCGCTAGCTTGGCTCATAGCGGGCGAGATTGTATCACAGGGAACGAATACCAGTCAACTTGTATGGACGGAAGACTGGGGACTGAAGACCAATAGATGATTTTTTGAACGATATTCATATATGGTCTTCCGTCTCCAGCCATCGATTTTCTTAGAAAAACCCTCCAGCCGCACCTGAGGTCCAGGTGAACCAGGGGGCGAAGAATGCGCCTAACAATACAATTCCCACGGACAGAACAACCAGGGCAATCCCATATGGGCGAGTCACTGGCATTGGTTGATCTTCCTGATCTGAGCGGTATAGGTAGACACGCTTGAGAACCACCAAATAGTAGTACAACCCTATGATCGAGTTGAGCACGCCTACGAACGCCAGCCAGACCCATCCAGCATCAACGGCCGCTGCAAAGACCAATACCTTGGCAATGAATCCGCCAAAGGGCGGCATCCCTGCCAGGGAAAGGAAAGCCACCAGCATTGCCAGCGCCAGACCTGGAGAGCGGCGGCTGAGACCGTCATAGGCTTCGATCTCATCAGAACCCAATGTTCGCCAGGCAGCTACGATGATCCCAAAGGCAGCCAGGTTGGTGACTAGATAGGCGATCAAATAGAAGACTACACTGGTAACGCCTAACTCTGAAAACGTAACCACGCCCACCATGATATACCCGGCATGGGCAATCGACGAGTAGGCCAGCAGTCGTTTGATATTCTTTTGCGCCAGGGCGATTGCGTTGCCTAAGGTCATCGTGACGGTAGCGATGATGGCGATCAGGAGGCTCCACTGTCCACTGAGCGCCGGGAATGTGCCCATCAAGACGCGCACCAGAACGGCAAATCCCGCCGCCTTTGAAGCCGTGGAGAGGAAACCCGCCACGGGTGTCGGCGCGCCTTCGTAAACATCGGGTGCCCAAAAGTGGAAGGGTACTGCAGAAATCTTGAAGCTGAAGCCTACCAGAACTAGTAATAGGCTCATCCACACCATCGGAGTCCCCATGGCGCCTGCTTGAATGGCTTCTGATAATTCATATAAACCTGTCACGCCAGTGAAACCGAACAACAGGCTGAAGCCGTAAAGCATGATCCCCGAGGTCATCGCGCCGAAGAGCAAATACTTGAAACCGGCCTCGGTCGATTTATCATCTGATTTGAAGAAACCGGCCAGGATGTACATGGGGATTGAGGTCGTCTCGATGGCCAGGTAGAGCATGATCAAGTCGGCTGAGGTAGCCATCAGGTTCATGCCGATGGTGGAAACGAGCAGTAACAGATAGAACTCGCCACGTTCGGACAAGCCCTTGACATCCATGGCGAACAAAGCAGTGATGCCCACACCAAAGATGAAGAGCATCTTGAAGACGAATCCCACCCAATCGTGGCGCAGCATCCCGCCCCAGATGAGTTCATTGGATCCATCTGGGGTGGCAAGGGCCAGGCTGAGGGTCATGATCAACACCGAGCCGCCCGCGACCAACCAGCCCAGATTACGGCGTTTATCTTCGGTCCAGATGGCGTCAAACAGAAGCACAATTCCAGCCAAAACGAGTAACAAGATTTCTGGCAGAATTGCCAGGATCATGGTCGTAGTTATACTACCCACTATGCACCTCCTAACAGGCGCAAGATGTTTTCAACGCCAGATTCAACCATTGGCACCATCACCGATGGGAAGACGCCCACCAGGATCAAAATACCAGCTAGCAGCACCAGGGCGACTTTGTCGAGTGCAATCACGTCGCCAATTGGCTCATGATGCTCGTCGCCTTTCTCGAACAGTTCTGGCATTTTACCGAAGAAAACTGTCGTGATAATCCGGATGATATAGGATGCCGTGATCACGATCGAGATCCCGGACACAATCGCAATCCAGGGTCGATATTTCCACACGCCCATGAAGATGGGGAATTCGGCCACAAACCCGGAGAACCCCGGCATACCCATGGAGACCAAACCGCCGACGATGAAGGCGATGGCCACGATAGGCATCTTCTTGGCAAAGCCGCCTAACTCTGGAATCTGCCTGGTGTGCGCCCGGTCATAGATCATACCGACAACGGCAAAGAAGAGCGCTGTCATCACACCGTGGGAGAACATCTGCACCCCGGCTCCGATCATGCCTTCACGGTTGAGCGTGGCGAAACCCATGGCCACCAAACCCATGTGGGAGACCGACGAGAAACCAATCACGTATTTCATATCTTTCTGGACCATGGCGATGAAGGCACCGTAGACCACGTTGACGATCGTCAACAAGATGATCCAGGGCATCCAGAATTTTGCGCCTTCGGGCAGCAGCATGATGCCAACCCGGAGAGCGGCGAAGGCCCCCAGCTTCATCAGAACCCCAGCGTGGAACATCGAGACTGCTGTTGGGGCGGCCACGTGCCCATCAGGGGACCAATTGTGGAAGGGCCAGATACCACCTAGAACCGCAAAACCCATAAACACGAAGGGGAACCAGAACTTCTGGAATGCCAGGGAGAACCCTGCGCCCTCGAGGGCGATCATATCGAATGTCCCCAGCCCAGATGTGAAGAACATCGCCAGCCCGCCGACCAGGGAGATCACCGACCCGATGAACAGGTACAGGGTCAGCTTCATAGCGGCGTACTCGCGCGTGACCTTCCAACCCCAAATTGCGATCAGCAAGTACATGGGGAAGACTGCGATCTCGTAGAAAAAGAACAACATGAACATATCCAGGGCTACGAATACCCCGAACACACCCGTCGCCAAGATATAGAGGAAGGCAAAGAACTCGCGCGGCCGGTCGTCGATACCCCAAGAGATCAATACGCCGGTGAACATGACCACACCAGTCAGCAAGAGCAGAGGCGTGTTCATCCCATCGACCCCGACATAATAGGAAATCCCCAGTTGGGGCAGCCAGTTGTACTTCTCCACAAACTGATAGCCGCCCGCAGCGACATCGTAGGAAAAATACACCCAGATCGAAAGCGCCAGGGCAAAGGTCGCGGCAGCCAGGGCTGTCACGCGGATCTCTGTCTTGCGCTCACCGGGGATCAGGAAGATCAGCAACCCGGCGACGATCGGAGTGAAAACGATAACACTAATGATCGGAAATTGCATAAGTCACCTCAGTAACGTTCTAACGTTCAACGTGTATACGTTAGAACGTTCTAGAAGAGCATCTCCACAGCACGATTGATGACATCGAGAAGCCATGCTGGCCAGACGCCCAGCCAGAGCATCATCACCATCAGCGGGGCCATAACCAAGAGTTCACGAGCATTGATCTCTCTCAAGCGGTGCTCACCATGCGCCCAGGCTTCATTGAGCGGACCATGTAGAACTTGCTTGATCCCTTTGAGGATGTAAGCACCTGTAAACAGCAGACCTATCATCGCCAGGGTGGTATAAACTGTGAAAACCGGCCAGGCGCCACGTACCACCAGAAATTCGGATACAAAGCCATTCAAGCCCGGCAATCCAAGGGAGGCCATCGATGTGAAAATCAAAATACCGCCGTAGACAGGTACCAACGGGAATAAACCGCCAAAATCATCCAAGTTGCGGGTGTGCGTGCGCTCGTAGATCACACCCACCAGGAAGAACATCCCGGCAGCAGAAAGCCCGTGATTGAACATCTGCAAGACCGCGCCGTTCATGGCAATGGTAGCATGCTCGGTCCCGGCGGCGTAGGCAGCTGCAGCGATACCCAGCACCACAAAGCCCATGTGGTTGACTGAAGAGTAGGCTACCAAGCGCTTGAAATCGGTCTGTCCGTAGGAACTGAAAGCGCCAAAGATGATTGCCATGGTAGCCAGGAAGGCCAAAGCTCCAGCGTATGTGTGAGCCTCTCCAGGAAATAGAGGCAGCACCAGGCGCAGGAAACCATAGGCACCTAGCTTTAGCAGTACGCCTGCCAGGATCATCGAGCCAGCCGTAGGGGCTTCGGTATGTGCATCGGGAAGCCAGGTGTGGAAAGGCCACACCGGCACCTTGAGCGCGAAGGCAATCACGAAGGCCCAGAAGACGATCACTTTGACTGTAGCTACAGACAGTCCCCAGGGGCCAATATTGTCCAGAGTGGTCAGGGTTGGCCAAATTTCGAATAATTGCGTCAGGTCAAACGTACCCGCGACTACACCAATCAACTGGACGGCCAAGAGCAAGCCCAAGGAACCAGCCATGGTATAGATCATGAACTTGAAGGAAGCATAGGTGCGGGCGTTGACCTTCATGCCGCCCCACAATTCACGCTCACCTTTTTCACTGCCCCATTGGTTGATGAGGAAGTACATCGGGACTAGACCAATCTCCCAGAATACGAAGAAGAGCAATAAGTCTAGGGAAAGGAAGACCCCTAACATGCCGGTTTCCAACATCAGGAAGAGAGCCATATACCCCTTGACGCGATCTTCGATGCCAAAGGATGCCAGGATGCATAGGGGTGTCAGCAGCGTGGTCAACAAGACCATGCTCAGGGATACCCCATCCACGCCGAGGTGGAAAGATGAGTTGATCGCCTCGAACCAGGCCACTTGCTGCTCGAATTGGAAACCCCTTGCAGCGCTATCAAATTGAAACCACAGCACCAGGGAGAGCACAAAGGGGATGAAACTCGCAATCAGGGCCACCCAGCGGATCAGTTTTTTCTCTTCACTGGGCAGCAGCGCTACGACCACTGCCGACAGGACAGGCAGGAAAAGGATCAGCGTAAGTAAATTGCTTGAGATAAATTCCATATTTTTCTCCTCCCTCACCCGCGCCGACCCTGGGGTCAGAGGTGGGGTGAGGGCAAATTACTAGGGCATCACAACACTAAATAAATAATAAAACAACGTGCCAAACGCCAGCACTAGGGCAATTACCATGTATTGCTGAACCCTGCCCGTCTGGATGACGCGGAAAGCCTTGCCAAGTTTCTTGACGCCTTCACCTACGAAGTCACCAAAGCCGTTGACAATCGGCACATCGATGTAATTTCGGAAAATACCCCCCAAGGCGTACGATCCTCGGGAGAAGGTATGCAGAATGCCATCGATCAAACCCCGATCCATCCACTTGTAGGAGAGAGTCTCAGAGATCCACATAGCCGGCTTGACAAAGATCAGATCGTACAGCTCATCGAAGTAGTACTTGTTTTGCAATAGCGTGTAAATGGGACCGAGAGGCTTCTTGAGCGGATCTTCTTGACCGGCTTTGACATTACGATAAACCAGCCAGCCCAGAGATAAACCTCCCAGGGCTACCACCAAAGAAACGATCAGCGGGAACCAGTTGAATTCAATCCCTTTCGGTGGGTGTGGCAGGGCGTAGGCAACTCCATGGAACCAGTTGGGTAGAATCCCACCAAGAACAGGGAAATGTTCGGGGATACCCACCCAGCCAAATGTCACCGCAAAGAACGCCAGGATGGCCAGGGGCAACGTCATCGTCCAGGGAGTCTCATGGGCGTGCTCGGCAACTTCGGTACGAGCTTTCCCAAAGAAGGTTAAGGTGATCTGTCGCATGGTGTAGAAAGCCGTTAGCAAGGCGGCGATGGCCAAGGTCCAGAACACTGCCGAATGGCCGTGCGCCCAGGCATCCGCCAAGATCTCGTCTTTAGACCAGAACCCGGCTGTCAAGATTGGGAACCCGGAGAGCGCAAAACCACCGATCATGAAAGTCCAGAATGTGACTGGCATCTTCTTGCGCAGGCCGCCCATATTGAACATATCCTGAGGATCGGTGTGGTGGTCGTCAACGTGGAAAACACCGTGCTCCATGCCGTGGATCACCGAGCCAGATCCAAGGAATAAAAGTGCTTTAAAGAAGGCGTGAGTGACCAGGTGGAAGGCAGCCGCAACGTAGGCACCGATGCCCAAGGCAGCTATCATGTACCCTAATTGAGAGATTGTCGAGTACGCCAGAACGCGCTTGATATCATTCTGAGCCAGGGCAATCGTGGCCGCGAAAAGGGCCGTGAACGCCCCAATGAACGCCATAACCTGCATTGGATCGGTCAGATGTCCATGGTCCATTCCGGCCGAGAGCAACGGGAACATGCGGATGACCATATAGACACCCGCGGAAACCATAGTCGCGGCGTGGATCATAGCCGAAACCGGGGTGGGGCCCTCCATGGCATCAGGCAACCAGACATGCAGCGGGAACTGCGCTGATTTTCCGACCGCACCAATAAAGAGCAACAGGCCGATCAGTCCAGCAGCAGAGAGGCCCAAGAAGCCCGAGGGTTCGTGCGCTAAATGGCTCAGGAATTCTTCATTGAAGAAAATCTCCCTGAAATTCAGCGTGCCAGCTGCACTGTAAAGATAGGCAATACCCAGGAGCATGAAAACATCACCAACGCGCGTGGTGATGAAGGCTTTGATCATGGCAGCTCTGGCAGATTTCTTGCCATACCAGAACCCGATCAAGAGGTAAGAGCAAAGGCCCATAATCTCCCAACCTACGAACAGAGTCAGCAGGTTGTCTGAAACTACCAGAGTGTACATCCCAAATGCAAATAAGCCAATAAATGCAAAGAAGCGCGAGTACATCGGCTCGATGGAGAGCACTTTATGCTTGTGTCCATGCTCATCTTCCACTGTAGCACCGTGCGGCGGTAGACCTTTGCGGTCGTGATCGCCTTTGGGTTGACCAAAATTGTGATAGCCAACACTATAAAGAAAGATCATCAAGACGGTCCAAGCTACAAAGAAGAGCGTAACTGCCCCGAGGGGATCAATCATCACACCAATTTGGAACCATGAATCTCCTGTCGGCAGCCAATTGAGGGCGGATCCAAAGGGATGCTCACCCAAATGATGGGCACCTTCTTTGAGTGCGTTCCAAAAAACCACCATGCTCCCTGCCCACGAAAGCAGCGCAGCACCCACAGCAATCGTGTGACTCAGCGCTCTGTTTCGATTGGTAAAGAGCACAATCAAGAAAAAGGCTAACAACGGGGGAACAGGTATTAACCAAATCAAAAGTTCTGTTGTCATAAATGCCTCACTAAAACGATCTAACGTTTCAACGTTATTACCATTTCATTAAGTCTAATTCTTCGGCAACCACAGTATTTCGGCGACGGTAGATTGAAATCACCAAAGCCAGACCAACGGCGACTTCGGCAGCGGCAACGGCGAACACGATCACAGCAAAAGCCTGACCGGCAATGTTAGCCAAGTCTCCATAACGCCAGAACGCCACCAGGTTTATGTTGACAGCGTTGAGCATCAACTCAATACCCATCAAAATGGCGATGGCATTCTTACGGGCCAACACACCATATAACCCGATGGAAAATAGAGCTGCTGCGAAAATTAGATACCAGGATAATGAAACCATTCCATACTCCTCATTTCTTCCAGGCTACTACGATGGCACCGATCATTGCTGCCAGCAGCAGCACCGAAGCCAGCTCGAAGGGGATCACATAGGCGTTAGGCGAAACCAATTCTTGGCCTAATTGAACCACGGGGTCAACCGACAGGGCTGAAAGCGAAGCATCCTCAGCGCTAGAATTGATCAACATAAAGGACAGCCCGGCGAAGAGCACCAGGCCCAGCAGCGCAGCCCAGATCCAATTCGAATTGGTCTGCGGCCCACTATCCTTCATCACCCTGCGGG
Organism: uncultured Anaerolineales bacterium; assembly: GCA_964438295.1. Taxonomy (GTDB): domain Bacteria; phylum Chloroflexota; class Anaerolineae; order Anaerolineales; family UBA11858; genus NIOZ-UU35. The sequence goes on along the minus strand of CAYTKR010000031.1, from coordinate 34,453 downwards.
TGAGCATGATCGCGAAGATCATCAAGATAGCGATGGCACCGATATAGACCACCACCTGTACCACAGCCAGGAAGGTGGCGTTGAGTAAAACAAATGTCGCTGCCACACCAAACAAGGTCAAGATCAACCATAGGGCTGCATGAACTAGGTTCTGCGTTGTGACCACAAAGAGCGCGGCCAGCAAAGTTACGGCTGCGATCACGAGAAAAATAATTTCAGCACCACTCATGAATACACTCCAATTTCCAACATCCAATCTCCAATATCCGAAAATCAGTTATCCGTGGGTTTAGGGGCCATTGCGACTGGGCGCTTTTCGAATTCAACTCGAGCACTCTTGCGCTTGGGTTCGATAGCCTTCAAAATAAGTACAGTAATCCAACCGATGACCAAGTTGGCAGCCAACATGATCAGCGCATACGCCCAACGTTCCACATCAGCCATTTCGAGTGCCTTGTCAACAATAGCAGTGACGATCAGGACGACCAGGGACAGCGGAGTAAGGAACTTCCAATTGAAAGCCAGGAGCTGATCGATGCGCACGCGGGGTAATGACAGCCGAATCCAGGTTATCGTGAAATACCCTATAAAAGTTTTAATGTAAAAATACAAAATACCCAGGACGGGGATACTTTCTGCTCCGGGACCGTTCCAACCGCCTAAGAAGAAAGTGGCGATCAGAGCACCAATAGTCCAAACATGAAGGAACTCGCTGACGTAGAAAGCACCAAACCCCATACCAGAATACTCAGTGTGAAAACCAGCTACAATCTCCGATTCAGCTTCGATGAGATCGAAGGGGGCACGTCCCACCTCGGCCATTGAAGTAATCAGGAAGATCAACGCAGCCAGCGGTGCCAGGACAATGAACCAAGGAGTCTGAGCAGCCACAATATCGTTCATCCCCATGGATCTAGCCAACAAAACCGGCACCAACAGGGCGATCACCATGGGAACTTCGTAAGAGACCATTTGGGCCACTGCCCGGAAAGCGCCTAACAAAGCGAATTTATTGTTCGATGACCAGCCAGCCATCAGAACGGCAACCACGCCAAACGATCCCACAGCCACGATATACAACACACCTACGTTGATGTTGGCTCCTACAACAGTGGCAGCAAAAGGAATTACAGCCCAGATCAACAGCACCGAGGCCATTGCCAAAACAGGAGCAATATTGAAGGCCACTTTATCAGCTCCATCGGGAGTAGTAATCTCTTTCGTAAATATCTTGATAATATCTGCAATAGGTTGGAAAATACCATAAGGACCGGCTCGGTTTGGTCCCGGACGATCTTGCAAACGACCTGCGATCTTGCGCTCTACCCAAATCAGGGCTATCACGGTCAATAAAGCAAGGGTAGCCACGATAAGCGCACCAATCGCAAGTGAGATCACTTTCACAAGGCCTTCCGCCATCCCCCAGCCTAAGAGCAGGTCATTAAACCACTGAGAAATCAGATTAATCGGATCAGTCATTCGTCATCTCCAAAAACGAGGCTCACACACTCGCACATCATTCCTAACAAATAAAAGGGCTGAGGAATTTTCCTTCAGCCGCTTTTATACCCATTCTAGCGCGCCTTTGCGCCAGAGATATAATAAACCTACCAGCAAAATCATGATGAACAAGACCCCCTCCATGACAGCAAAGAGCGGCAGTTTATCGAATGCTACCGCCCAAGGAAACAAAAAAACCGTTTCGATGTCAAATACCAGGAATACCAGAGCGAAAATGTAGTATTGGACTTTGAATTGAACCCAAGCATCCCCCACGGTTTCGATGCCACACTCATATGTTTCTTGTTTGATTGCATTGGGTTTTCGGGGACCGATCAACCTTGGTAAAAGAACTGCAACAGCCGGGATGAATAACGCAACCACAATAAAGAGACCAATATAAAGCCAGTTATCAAGCATAGGTTCTCCTTCTATACCATCAAAAAATAAAGTACTCTAGTTATCTAGAAATTAGAGCGCGTGTCATCTCGCCTCGACACAGCGGGGAAAATTGTACCATAAAAATTTGGCGTGAATAGGCGCATATTCCATAAGTTCAGATGATATTTATCCATAATTCCAGGATATAAAACAGAGCAAATTCATCCCCTTTAAATCTGTTCGATTTGGCTTGGAAAAGGGTCAAATCTTAGGGTACACTATGAAATACTTTCAACGCAGTTGTGTCACCCTCCAATGATATCTCTACCCAAAGGAGATGGCGTTTCGAACTCCCTTTGAGTGGATTGCCGAGAAGAAGGATTTTCTGCTCTCAAACGCCACCGCAAGGAGGCTCCCATGCAAGATGAAACCACGACTTTAACACTGCTGCCCGACCAGCAATTACTCCAAATTAGCAATCAAATCGATCTCATCCGAGATACGCTCGAAAAGCAAGGACCGCAGGGGGCTTCCCTTGCTGCCGAGAACCTGACCCGTTTGGCCGGGCACATCACTCGCCTGGGACGGCAAGTTTCCAATCACAACGAAGAGCTTAAAGACCTGCGCGCCCTGGCCGATATTGGGCAGATCGTAAATTCCTCGCTCGAACTCCCCGAAGTGCTTCGGATCGTAATGGACACCATCATACGCCTGACAGGCGCAGAACGCGGTTTCCTGATGCTCCGCGATCAGAGCGGTGACCTGGAAATTCGCATTGCCCGCAACTGGGAGCAAGAGTCTATTCAAGAGAACGACTTCGCGATCAGCCGCACGATCATCGACCGCGTCGTGGAAAACTCAAAGCCGATTGTCACCACTAATGCCATCGAAGACCCGCGCTTCGGAGGTCAAGATAGCATCGTGGCCTATAACCTACGTTCGATCTTGTGCGTGCCGCTCAAAGTCAAAGATGAGCTAACGGGCGTGATCTACGCCGACAACCGCATCCGCACAGGCTTGTTCACGAACTCTGAGCGTGACCTGCTCTCAGCTTTTGCCAATCAGGCTGCAGTGGCCATCGAAAACGCCCGCTTGTTCGAATCTGTCCGCCAAACCCTGGCCGAAGTGACAGAGCTCAAAAACCTGATGGACAATGTCTTTGCATCCATCGCCAGCGGTGTGATCACCACTGACATCCAGAACAAAATCACCCTTTGCAACCGTGCCGCGGAACGCATCCTGGCCCGAGCCGCCTCAGGCCTGCTACAAAATGACCTCCTCTTGAGTCTTCCAGAATTGGCCCCTACCCTATCAGAGCCGCTCATCCAGGTTCAAAAAACAGATGAAACCATCGTGGGTATGGAACTTAACCCAACCCTGCCCAAGCGTGGGCAGGTAAATCTGCAACTCAATTTCTCCCCCCTTAAAGATGCCCAGGCTACCACCCAAGGAGTCGCCATCGTGCTCGACGATGTCACCGAGAGAAGACGTCTCGAAGCGCAACGACGCTTGTTCGCCCGCATGGTATCCCCAGCGGTGATCGATCAGCTCAACCCCGACAAGATCCAATTGGGGGGAGAACGTGCCAATATCACCACACTGTTTGCAGATATCCGCGGCTTCACCAGCTACAGCGAAAACCTGTCACCGGAAGAACTCGTCTCGGTGCTTAACCAGTATTTAGCGGCCGCAGCGGATGCAATCCTCGAGCAAGAAGGCACGGTTGACAAATTTATGGGCGATGCCGTTATGGCCTGGTTCAATGCCCCCATCCCCCAACCAGATCACACCCTGAGGGCAGTGCGCGCCGCCTTGAAGATACGCCAGGCAATTCAAGAACTTCACGAAAAGATGCCATCCGGTGCCAAACTCGATTACGGGTTAGGCATCCACTTTGGCGAGGCCCTGCTCGGGTTGATCGGTACCGAAAAACGCATCGATTACACCGCCATCGGGGACAGCGTCAATACTGCCAAACGTATTCAAGAGAACGCCACCACCAATCAAATCTTGATCAGTGCCGCGGCGTATCATAATGTAACTAATCTGGTCGAGGTGGGCTTGGCCGATCCCATCCTCGCCAAAGGCAAAAGCCATCCCTTGAAAGTTTACGAAATTATTGGATTGAAAACGTAATCGGTATTATTGAAAGGAGATACCGGGTTTCGTAGAGAAACCCGGTTTCTGGTTATTCACAGACCATCAATTCCATATATTCCCTCAAATCCTTGACATCGTCAAATGCCCATGTGGTCTCGATGATCTCATCCTGACGCTTTGCACTGACCACATCGTCAGCATTGGCGCGGAATTTGGCGATGATCTCTTCGTCAGACATGGGGTTCTGAGGGGAACCTTTGGCGTGATCGACCTGCGCGGTGTGCGTATTGCCACCGAGAGTAGTAATACTGACTCTTGTCCTTTTGACCCCAGGGAACAGAGCGTCTATTTCGGGATCAGCGACCACCTTGATCTTTCCAAGCAAATCCCAAATGCGCGGGTCTTTAAGTTTCTCGTCAGTGAACGAATCAGGCAACACATTGCCATCGGCGACCGCGGCTGCGATCACATAGGGTAGACTGTGGTCAGCGGTCTCTTTGGTTTTCGGGGCGAATTTACTGGGATCCGAGAGGATATCCGCGCCACGGGTGGTGGTTTCGACTAGAATTTCGGCAATATCTTCCGCAACCAAATTATGCTCTCGGCAAACTTGCAGCGCCGCGCTGATCGGTTGATGGGTCAGCGCCTCAGTAGGGAAGGCTTTGTAACTGCACTGGGTGATCATGAACTCATCCCCCAAGCCTTTGAGTAGCCAATCGGGCCGCCACTCCACGTTATTGAGCACTTCGATCAACCCCTCTTTTCCTTCGATCACTTCCACGGGGCCTTCGTATCCCTCGCGCGCCATCATCGCGGCAATCACACCCGCCTGTGAAGCCAGCGGATCAGCGGTGTTCTTCATATTCGTGAGATGTCCAGCAACCACCCCTCCTAAGGTGAAATGACTGCTGCCACTGATGCCGGTTGCGGCCACCATCTGGTCGATATCTAAATCATACATGCGGCCAGCAACCAGGGGGCTGACGAATTGAGTCAGGGTGGCATGGTGCCAGCCCACTTCGCGCACCCCAGGCTCGGCAGCGTGGCACCAGCGCATCTCCAACTCATAGGCGATCATTATGGCCACCAATGCAGCGCGACCGCTCTTGTTGTTGGCTTCCGCGGCTGCCAGCGCCGCGCCGATGATATCAGAGGGATGCGAGGGGTCTTGCTCCCAATAGATATCGTTGTAATCCAAAGCGCGGGTCAGCAGGCAGTTCATCAAGGCTGCGTTGGGGGCATTGGTGCGCAGGCCCGTCCCAATAACCGTCGCTTCAGGAGTCCCCCCTAATTTCTCGGTGAAACGGTACATGGCCTGCATATCTTCGTTCTGTACGGCAGCCAGGGCGCATCCCATGCTGTCTAGTAGAAAGCGCTTGGCTTCGTGAATGGCATCGGGGGGGATATCTTCATACTTCAAATTGAGGGCGAATTCGGCCATTTGGTGGCTCAAAGATGTCATATGATTCTCCTTACTATTTTTGGGGATTAGGAAAGTACGCTGAAGAGGATTTAAAACTCAGCACAGCCCTTTAAGCCTTGTTGCCTACTTCCAACTTTTGACGTGTATATTCGATCAATCCACCTGCATTGAAGATTTCCATTACTGCCTCAGGTAGAGGTGGAAATATAAATGTCCCCGCGGCGCAGCGTATTTCCCCCATCGCCAAGTCGATCTCAATGGTTTCACCATTCTCGATAGCTTCCACAGCTTCGGGGCTGACGATAGCAGGCAGGGCATTGTTGAGGCAATTTCGATAATAAATTCTCGCAAAGGATTTGGCAATGATGGCGCCTAATTTGGCTTCGCTCAGACAAACCACGGCCTGCTCACGAGATGATCCACAACCCCAGTTCGTCCCTCCGACAATCACATCACCCACTTGAACCTGGCCGGCAAACTCAGGGTCCAAATCTTCCAGAGCGTATTGGGGCATCTCCTGCGGATCGCTGACTGTATATGTGTATTTGCCTGGGAAAATCACGTCGGTGTTGACGTTATCGCCGTACTTCCAAACGCGACCCTTTATAATGTTGCTCATAGACATTCTCACCTGCTGTGTAAACAAATCATCTAAAAAGTGTCATCCTGAGCTGCCATAGGCACGCCTATGGCGAGCGAAGGATCTGAAAACATCGAAAAACAAAGACTCTTCGGTTGCTGCGCTCCCTCAGAGTGACAGAAATAAAAATTTTGAGTCAATTCCCATAGGTCAAGCAAGATTTATCCTTATATGCAAGCTTTTCTTGCCTATTATTTTATAAATCCTTTGGGTGCACAATCTCACCCGCAACCGCCGACGCTGCTACGACTGCTGGGCTAGCCAGGTAGACATCGCTTTCTTTGGTGCCCATGCGGCCGCGGAAGTTGCGGTTGGCCGTGCTGATGCTGACTTCGCCGACGGCGGGTACTCCCATGTGATTGCCCATGCAGGGTCCGCAGCCGGGGCTTTCGATGATCGCTCCCGCTTCTAGGAAGGTTTCGATATACCCTGCTTTGAGCGCATCCAGATAGACCTGGGAGGAGGCTGGGATCACTACCAGTCGCGTTCCGGAAGCAATGGTTTGCCCCTTGAGCACTTTCGCTGCAGCGGCCAGGTCATCGAGGCGGCCATTAGTGCAGGTGCCCAAGAACGCTTGATCTACATGCGTTCCTGCCACAGCCGCGAGCGGCCTGACGTTGTCTACGGTGTGGGGACAGGCAATCATCGGCTCGATGGACTCGGCTTCGTATATATAACTCTGGGCATAGTTGGCGTCTGGGTCTGGATAAACAACCTCAAAGGTGTTTTTGGCCCGCCCGTCTAAAAAGGCACCCACCTTGTCATCGGGTGGGATATAGCTGTTCTTAGCGCCCATCTCGGCCATCATATTAGGCAGTGTAGCCCTTTGGGAGAGATCCAAACCCTCGATCGCCTTCCCATGCCACTCCACAGACATATACAGCGCGCCGTCTGCCCCTAGATCACCAATCACCTTCAGTGCCAGGTCTTTGGCAGTCACACCGGGATAGAATTCTCCCTTGACGGTGATCTTCATGCTCTCAGGGACGCGTAACCAAAGTGACCCCAGCGCCCAAATGGAAGCCATCTCCGTGCGGCCAATCCCCGCCCCAAAGGCGCCCATCACCCCCGCGTGCGGGGTGTGTGAATCAGAGCCTAAAACGATTTCGCCAGGCAAGGCCAGTCCTTCTTCCACCAATACCTGATGGCAAATACCGCGCCCGACATCGAAGAAATTCTCGATACCCTGCTCAGTGACAATCTCCCGGATGACACGGTGATTCTCAGCGTGCTTGGTGGTGGGTGCGGGAGCCGCGTGATCGATGAAAATGGCATGCATGGCAGGATCAAATACCCGTTCCCCCCCCATACGCTGGAAAATGCCATAGATGGGGGCCGTGTTATCGTGCGAGAGCGCTACATCTGGCGTGATCTCAACGATCTGGCCCGGGACTGTGTACTCGAGGCCGGCTTTCTTAGCAAGAATTTTTTCTGCAAATGTTTGTGCCATGATGTTTTGGGGGGACACGGATTGCCACAGGCACGCCTACGGCGAAACGGATTTGACGGATTTTTTATGATTTTATCCGCGTCTATCCGTGCAATCCGTGTCCAATAAATTCTTATACTTTCAGACGGCTCTTAAAAGGCAAGAAGGTCATGAAATCTGCGTGATGGACGATGTAGGCCTCGGTACTACGTTTGATCAAATCACCCTCAGCGGCGTGAGCGGCGATGATATGGCAAACATCAGCGGACACGCCACACTCTTCTGCCAAGGAAACGCCGGAGAAGGGATGCCGCAGGTATTTTCCATAAACGCCCTTGAAGGATTTGCCTTCTTCATCGAGCTCGTATTCCAACAGTTTGCCTACATCGGCTAGGATCGCCCCAGCGATGACCACATCCAAATTGATGGGCAATTCATCGCCAAAAAATTCGATCATCTTGAGAGCGCTCTCTTTGGCCACATGCACAACAGCGCGTTTGTGAGCCATGAAGCTGACCTTCAGGTCTGGCCCAGCCAGCAGGGTGAAAGGAATGCGCTGTAAATCATCAGGAGAAAGCACGCTACGCTCAAGAGCCAGTTCCCAGGTTTTGGTTGTCTTTGCCCTTAAATCGAGATCTTCAATCCAGGCCAGTTCTGGCCAGAGTTCCTTGATATCCATCAATGTTCCTCTTTTTTCCCACCAAGAGCACGAAGGGTCGCTACAATTTTCTTCGTGTCCCCTGGTGTCCTTCGTGGGTCGCGTTAAAGTTTGGCGATAATAGCGTCGGCCATTTGGGTTGTGGAGGCTGCACCCTGGTCTACGACATCGGGTTTACCGCGCATTTTCATCATATCGTAGGTGCGCACGGCTCCTTCTTCGACAACTTCAGCGATCGACTTACGGATTTTGACCGCGATCTCCGACTCGCCAATATGATCCAACATCATGCAGGCTGAAAGGACCATGGCGATGGGGTTGACGATCGAGGTAGCGTAATCGGCGTATTTTGGCGCAGAACCATGCGTAGGCTCGAAGACTGCCACCTCTTCCCCCACATTGGCGCTGCAGGCGAAACCCAAACCACCCACCAACCCGGCGAAGCCATCGGAGATAATATCGCCAAACATATTCCCAGCCACAATGACGCCATAGTCTTCAGGGTTCTTGGTCAGCCACATCATTTGGGCGTCGATATTAGTATCCCACAGATCAATGCCAGGGTATTCGGCAACGATCTCTTTCCCCATGGCTAACATCATGCCCGAGGTCTCGCGGATCACATTGGGCTTCTCGCAAACAGTAACCGATTTGTAGCCAAATTTCTTAGCGTGTTCGAATGCAGCCCGTAGAATTCGCTCGGTGGCCTGACGAGTAAAAATACGCGTCGAGACGGACAACTCATCCCGGGGGACATCGCCGAAGTTCACGGAAAATTTGGGGTGGGTCATCAGCGAATCATAGACGTTATCGGGAGGGTTAGTCCATTCCACGCCGCCATATAATCCCTCGGTATTTTGCCGGAAGATGACCGTATCCACTTCGGGTTCTTCCACGCCGCCATCGGCGCCGCGGCGGATAAAGTTGAGCGGGTTGCCTTTGAACGTCTGGCACGGCCGGGCGCAGATATCCAGGTTGAAGTGCTGACGCAATCCCACAATGGGAGAGTAATAAACCAAGCCCTTTCCTTTTAATTCAGATGCCAATTCAGCATCGGCATCCGATTTGGGTTTGGATGTGATAGCCCCAAACAGACCGATTTTGTGCTCTTCGAGCAGATCTATGGTGCGTTGTGGAAGCGGATTCCCTTCAGAGCACCAGAACTCCCAGCCAATATCGGCATGGACATAGTTGGCTTCGAATCCGGCGGCTTCCAACACCCGGATCGCTTCAGGCAAGACTGCATTACCAATCCCGTCACCGGGCATAGAGACGATGGTACGTTTGGACATTGTTTGCTCTCCTAAATAATCAAATTTGCCAAAAAAGGATGTGTGGGGCGGCTACGCTACCTTTCACATCCTTTTTCGGTTTTACTCTTTTACCTGTCTCACCACATCGATCACCGTGCCATCCACCCATTTTATGGCAGCAATGATCTTGTCTTCAAACTGGGGTAGTTGCGGTTTTCCGCAAATGCGTTCAGCTTCTTCCTTTAATTCATGAATAGTTTTGATAGGCAAGCCTGAATCCTGGGTCGCCTCGATCAGGTCTTCACGCAGAGGGTTGATGGCGACCCCGCGCTCGGTGACGATTACGTCGATCAGTTCACCAGGACCACAGATGGTTGTCACCTCGTCGCGGATCACAGGGATGCGATCGCGGAATAAGGGGATCGGCAGGATGACAGTCTTCCCAAACAGGCAATTCTGCCAGCCGCCCATGCCGTGCAACAATAGGCCATCGGAGTGCGTCACCACATTGCCATTGAATTGGACATCCACCTCTGTAGCTCCCAGAATGACTACATCAAGCATCGAAGCAAAGTTGCCTTTGCCGTGGTAATTGTAACTTGTGAAGGGGCTGGTATCGACGTGATGGGGATTCTCGCGCATCGAGCGCACCCCCTCCAAGTCAAAGGTCTGGCCATCCAAGATGTGCTCAACCAAACCCTCTTCCAGCAACTCGACCAAATATTGGTTGCTGCCCCCGCGGGCAAAGCGAGCTTTGATGCCCTTCTCCCGCATGATCTCACCAAAATAATTTCCAATCGCCAGTGCGGTTCCGCCTGCGCCAGCCTGGAATGAGAACCCGTCACGGATGATCCCGGCCGCTTCACAAAATTTGGCGGTCAGTTCGGCGATATACAATCTATCGGGGCTTTTGGTGATGCGCGTCGTTCCGGAAACAATCCGCTCAGGAATACCGATTTGGTCTAACTCAACCACATAATCGACATTGTTTCCCTGAATCTGCCAGGGAATGCAGGGAAAGGGGACCAGATTATCGGTCACCACTATTACTTTGTGAGCATACTGCGAATCTGCCAGGGCAAAGCCCAACAAACCGCATGAAGATGGGCCGCTGAGTCCGTTGGCATTACCGAACGGGTCAGCTGTGGGTGCAGCGATGACGGCGATATCGATGACAACTTCCCCATCTTGTACGGCCTGGTAACGGCCTCCATGCGAGCGCAGCACACCTGCTCCACGCATCTTGCCCTGGGAGGCAAAGCGACCCAAGGGACCGTTCATGCTGCCCTCGATGTGGTGGATGGTGCCATCTTCGAGATATTCGATCAGCGGCTCGTGGCAGGGGAATGAGGCTGACGGGAACCAAACTAAATCTTTGATGCCCAACTCGGAAGCAATTGCGAAGATCTGGTTGGCGATCAGGTCTCCATTGCGGAAATGATGATGGGTGGAGATAGTCATGCCGTTTTTCAACCCCGCCTCGATGAGGGCTGATTTCAAATCAGGCTGGCGTTTGTCGCCATCATCCGGATAATCGCCACAGTTGCGGAGGGGCGGGCCATATTTGTGGCCAGTGGTCTTATAGCCATGCGGACCTTGAAATGGGATTACTGACTGGCCGTTGATCTCAGTGGGGATCATGCGCCCCACGGCGTTTTTGACGAATTTCGTAGTCATATTTATTCTTCTTTATCGGACGCTAATAAACGCAGATTTAAGAGGATTTGTAATTTTATTCCGAGTCCAATTTCCAATCTGGGGATAATAATCCTGATCGAATAGCCAAATCGATGGTGTGCAGGGCGCGCTTGACAACGGGCGGGTCGATCATCTTCGAGCCCAGGGATACCACACCTAAGCCCTGGCTGGTGGCCTGGTCGAAAGCATTTACAATACTCCTGGCTTTTTCGATCTCCTTAGGGCTGGGGGCAAAGGCTTCGTGCACCACTTTGATCTGACGCGGGTGGATGCAACCCATGCCGTCAAAACCCAAGGATTTCGACTCAAGCACCACCTCTCGCAACGCGTCCATATCGGAAACATCCGAGAAAACCGAGTCGATCGGCTGGATGCCAGCAGCCCGGGCGGCATTCACTAGTGTGCTGCGGGCATAGAATGTCTCACGGCCATCTTTGGTGCGTGGCGCCCCCAGGTCGGCGGTGTAATCTTCGAGGCCGATGGCCAGGGCGACGACGTTCTGCGAGGCGGAGGCGATCTCAAAGGCATTGACCACCCCCAAAGCGCTCTCGATGATGGGCATCAGGTAGATTGACCCTTTGATGCCATGTTGTTTGGCGATCTCTGCAATGCGAGCCTCGACCTGAAGCACCTGTTCTGCGCTTTCACACTTAGGGAGCAGAATCAGGTTGACATTGTGCGGCACCACAAATTCCAGGTCGCCCAAACCCAGGGGGAGTTGGTTGATGCGAACCATGCGCTCGGCTCCATAGAAATCCACCTGACACAGGGAATTCCTGACCAACAAGCGCGCCTCGTCTTTCCTATCTGCGGCGACTGAATCTTCCAGGTCGAGGATGATGCCGTCAGGCTGGTGAATGCCGGCGTTGAGCATCAGTTTGGGGCTGTTGCCCGGCAAATACAGCCTAGAGCGGCGATAGCGATCTTTGGATGTGTGATACTGATTATCAGGGATGAGCTCGAGCAAATACTCTTTGTCGGTCTCAATACACGCTTTAATAGCCGCTTCGATACGGGCTGCTAACACAAAATCTAACGCACCGCGATCTTCAATTTTCAAGTTAGCGTGCTCGATGCCAAAATGTCTCAGAATGTCTTCGGCTAGCTCCTTTATTTTATCCCCAAACAAGGCGCTTACTTTGCTGCTAATGGAGATCTCCAGCCCGCCCTTCTCCGTAATTTCCAGGGTTACAAGACAATCCGAACGGATGCCTGGGCCCTTGTTTCCAGCAATACCTATTTTGCTCAAATTATTCCTCCAGGTATCTTGCCGTTTGAAAATAATCTTCGCAATACAGTATATGATATTTTCCTCGCCGTCAAGTGACAACTGTCTCAAGAATGACGGAAAACTGGGTTTTGATACGTCAGTCGTTGCACGCCAGGCCACTCACCGCAATTTTCTTTCACATTTTACGAAACATTCGAAACGTCCGAATCACTCGATTCTACCGTCACTCCTTTTTGGGGATGCATTAAATCCCACATGCGTGAGTAATACCCATCACTTCGCAACAAGCTGTGGTGAGTGCCCCGCTCGACGATCTGTCCCTGGCGCATCACCAGGATTTCATCGACCCAATCCAGATCCGTGAGCTGGTGGGAGATGATGATTTGGCTGCGCTGTGAGGGCATGTTTTGCAGGGAACGCATAAAAGCACGCCCGGTGAGCAGATCGAGGTGCGCGGTGGGTTCGTCTAAAAGGAGGATGGGAGTGTCCTTGAGCAGGGCGCGTGCTAAAGAAAGCCTTTGGCGCTCACCGCCGCTGAGGTTGAAACCTTGCTCCCCTATCCAGGTATCATAACCATCTGGCAGGGATTCGATGAACCGATGAATTTGCGCGCCCCTGGCAGCGCTCTCGATCTGTTCATCGGTTGCAGTGGGACTGCCAAGAAGCAGGTTCTCGCGCACGCTGCCGTTAAAGAAATGCGTATCTTGTGAGACAACGCCAAAGCAGGCGCGGATGTCTTCCTGAGGGAAGTCGCGTAGATCTTGCCCATCTAACAAGATCTCCCCCTGTTGGTATTCCCAGAATCGCAGCAAAAGATTCAGTAGCGTAGTTTTTCCCGCCCCACTAGGGCCGACAATGGCGAGAGATTTCCCCTGGGGAAGAGAAAAGGAAATCTGGTTGAGGGTGGGAGATTGGAAATTGGCTATTGGAAATTGGAGGTTGGAGGTTGGATAAGGGAAATTGGGATAACGAAAACTGAGGTTCTTGATTTCGATATCGAAGGATGGCGGTGTGGAGAATGGTTCTGCCGGATCTATCACTGCCGGAGGGGCATCAACGATCTCGAATAGGCGACGGGCGGCAGCGGTATTCTCATCCAGGTGTTGGGCAGCTTGCGGAAGTGGGACTAGTGCCTCGAAAGAGGCAAGGGCAATCAAAGCGATGGTCGCCAGATAGACCCCGTCGAGTTGCCCAGCGCTGACGAGATGGATGGCCAGGACCAAAACTACTCCCATGCCCAGGTTCGTCAGCAAGCTCATCAGAGCCGCGCGCATGCCGACGATCAGGGTTGATCTTTTTTGGAGTGTAGCCAGGTCTTCACCCAAGGTTCGGATCATGCGGATCTGGTCGTCTACACGCCCAAATGCCAGCAAATCAGGCAATCCCTGGATCCCATCGACCAGGGCAATGTTTAAAGACGCGCGAACAGCCAATTGAGTGCCTCCCACGCCTCGGGCGAGTATGAGGGTCAGCCAAGGTAGCAGGATTCCCGCCAAAGCGAAGAATATCCATAAGGCCAGTGTCAACTTCCAATGGTATTGTGCGAGCAATGCTCCCCCAAACAAGGCAATACAGACAGCCACCACGGGAGGGGCAACTGCGCGGGTGTAGAAATTCTGTAAAGTATCGATATCGGCGATCACCCGGCTCAGCAGATCGCCACTGGGAAACATCTGCAGCCGCGCGGGGGATAGCGGCTCGAGTTTTTCATAGAACCATACTCGCAGGCGCGCCAGCAAGCGAAAAGTGACCTGGTGTGAAACCAGACGCTCTACATAGCGAAAGACGCCACGTGCGATGCCGAAGAATCGCACGCCGACAATAGGCACTTGCAAGACGGCGATCGAGGGTTGGGTTGCGGCCGCAGAAATGATGTAGGCGGAAGCGCCTAAAAGGCCGATGCTGCTGGCAATCGTTGCAAAACCAAAGAGCACGGAAAGGGCGATCCAATTCCAAGAACCGGCGAGAAAGGATAGCAAGCGCGGGATGATCGAACGATGTACGGGGAGAGTCGGTGGCAGATCTCTGGCCTCGGGTTGAGTTCCATGCGTTGAAATCTCTGATCGTTCGGCTCCCAGCGGGCGAGGTGAAACTTGCAGCGACCCGGCCATTTGCGCATAAAGGGGGTTGCTTGACAGAAGTTCTCTGTGTGATCCTTGCCCAACCACGCGACCCTGGTCGAGGACGATAATCTTATCAGCCTGGACGACCGTTTGCAGGCGGTGGGCGATAATCAGGGCTGAGCGGCCCTCCAGAAGCTGGAATGTCGAATGCTGGATTTGGGCTTCCAGCTCGAGGTCTATGTGGGCTGCAGGTTCATCCAAGATGATCAGTGGGGCATCCATGAGGAAGGCGCGCGCCAAGGCGATTCGTTGAGCCTGACCCCCGCTGAGCCGTGCTGCTCGCTCACCAATGAGGGTTTCATAGTGGCCTGCCATATTAGAAATGAAATCGTGGGCGTGGGCGGATCTTGCAGCCGCAATGACTTCTTCCATGCTGGCGTTGGGGCGCGCCAGGCGAATATTCGCGGCGATGGTGTCGTTAAACAGGTATGGAGTTTGGGGCAACCAGGCAATGCCCTCACCTACCCCCCAACCTTCTCCCTCTCTCAAGGGGAGAGAAGCAGGGGAGGGTGAGGGCACGTTTACCTCTCCTTCTGTTGGATGCATGAAGCCCAGCAGTAAATGTGCTATGGTCGTTTTCCCTGCCCCGCTAGGACCAATCAGCGCAACTTTCTGGCCAGGCTCGATGGTGAAACTGACGTTCCTCAGGGCAACACGGCCATCGGGATAGGTATAGTGAACACTATCAAAGATGACGAATTGGTGACCGGAATTTGGAGATTGAAAGGAAGAGTTGGGATCAAATTGATTGCAAAAAGAACCCTCCTGAGGATTGTCTGCTTCATACGGGTCGCTGGTTATTGGGTCATCCAGAATTTCGAAAACGCGCTCCGCGGCGGCTACTCCTGCTACTCCGTTGTGAAACCGTGTCCCCAACATGCGTAGGGGCAGGTAAAACTCAGGGGCCAGGAGCAGCACAAAGAAAGCATCCTGGAAGACCATACGCCCATAGAGCAGTCGCAGACCAATCTCCACAGCCACAATTGCAGTGCTGAGTGTGGCAATGATCTCTAATACGAAAGCAGACAGGAAGGCTACTCGCAGCACTCCGAGGGTGGTCTTGCGAAAATCATCGCTGACATTTTTGATCACACCGATCTGCGCCCGGCTGGCTCCCAACAATTTGAGCGTCGTCAGCCCTTGCAGCATGTCTAGAAAATGGGCGCTCATGTAACTGAGAGATTTCCATTGTCGTTTGGACAATGCGTCAGCCAAGCTGCCGATCAACACCATAAAGAGTGGGATCAGCGGCGCGGTTACGAGAAGCACTACCCCTGTAAGCAGGTCTCTTGGAAAGACGAAGAACAGAAAGGTAAGCGGCAGCAAAGCTGCGAATACCAATTGAGGCAAATAACCACTGAACCAGGCATCTAAGGCTTCGATGCCTTCTACTAAAGTATTGATTAATTCACCGGTACGTTCGCTGCGTGCATGGCCTGGCCCCAGGCAGACCAAATGACGATACAAACGCTCTCGCAAGTCGGTCTTCACTCGCAGCGCCAGTTGACCCGCGCTGATCTCTCCCAACCAAACGGCAAGCGCACGTCCTAGTATGAAGACCAGCAATAACTGGAGTGAGGAGGAAACCTCTGTCATCGTCAGATCCTGAAGGAAAACGGCATCCACACTCTTGCTGAGACTCCAGGCACCCCCAATCGTCAGCACGCCGACTAGAAATCCGGCTAGGATTGTCGTAAAGAGCAACGTGCGGCTGCTGCGAGCAAGAGCAATCAGGCGTTTGTTAATCATTGCAGAGGTATTCTACAGTCTGACTCCGAAAAAGGAGAGTGCATTACTGATGGCACTCTCCCAATTTCTGGAAATAACATTTGAGCTTGAAACGCAAAGGCAACTTAGTAAATCAGGGTTTCAGGATCTGCTTTGATACGCTGACGGAAAACGCGATAGGTCCAAATTTGATAGAGCAGCACAATAGGAACGAAGATTGCGGCAACGATGGTCATTACTTTGAGCGTATAAGGTGAGGCTGCAGCGTTATAAATATCAAGGCTGTTGGCTGCATCCATACTGGAGATCAGGATGCGAGGGAACAACCCTGCAAAGACCATGACTGTGGCCAAGACAACTGTCAGCGAGCTGGCGACGAATGCCCAGCCATCTTTGCCTTTCTTGCTAAACCAACCCGAAAGCAGCAGGGTGACAGCAGCCAATATCGCAGGGATCAGTCCATTGACGCCAGATTTCGTCAGGATATCAGTCTCGAAGAAAGACCAGACGACGAAGAGCACAGTCAGCACAGTAGCAGCAATCCAAGCCTTGAAGCCAAAATCCTTCGCCCGCTCGACGAGGACGCCCTCGGTTTTCAGAGCCAGGAAATTGGCACCATGCGCTGTAAACAGCGTGACGAAAACCAGCCCCCCCAAGATCGCATATGGGTTGAGCAAAGGGATCAATCCGCCCCAATAGTTCATATCTACGTCGATGGCAAATCCGCGCATCAAGTTGCCGACAGCCACACCCCACAACAAAGCGGGCAACAGCGAACCAGTGAAAATTGCCCAATCCCAGCGGTTGCGCCAGACCGGATCATCGCGCAGGCTGCGATATTCAAAGGCAACGCCGCGTAGTATCAGCGCGATTAGCATCAACACTAGCGCCAGATAAAAGCCGCTAAAAAGAGTGGCATATACATGAGGGAACGAGGCAAACAATGCCCCCCCAGCGGTTATCATCCAGACTTCATTGCCATCCCAAACCGGCCCAATGGTATTGATCACCGCTCTTCGTTCTTCGTCCTTTTTGCCCAGAAACGGCAACAAAATGCCCACACCATAATCGAATCCTTCCAGGAGGAAGAATCCAGCAAACAAAACTGTGACCAGGATAAACCAAACAGTATTGAGATCCATAATTATCTCTCCAAATTCTCGCTAGTCGGCTGCCGCAACGGCAGTATCTTTGATCTTGACATCGCTGGTCCCGTATTTGATGGCCAGTCTGAAGGCAATGACGGTCAGTATGGTATAGAGGATCGTCATCAGGGCCAAGGATAAAGCAATATTCCAGGCAGGGACATTGGGCGAAATAGCATCATCAATTGTCTGCAAGCCATATACAATCCAGGGCCAGCGACCGGTTTCGGCCAAGATCCACCCCGTGGTTGAAGCCAGATAGGGAAGGCCTGCAGCAAACATCATAATCTTCAAATACCTGGTTTTGGTGTCCAAGTTACGATCCTTACTCCACAACACACCGAGGAAAGACAGAACGATCATTAGCCCACCCGCGCCCACCATCGAACGGAACGACCAATAGTTAATGGCCACCGGAGGGACATAATCGCCAGGACCGTAGGTCTGCGCGAACTCCTCCTGCAACTGATTGATCCCTTTGATCTCACCAAAAGGTTGGCTATATGTCATGAAACTGAGCAAAGCCGGGATGCGGATCGAAAATACATCTTCAGTTTGCTCCCAGTTTCCAATCGTAAGCAGAGAGAGTGCGGCCGGGTCTTCGGTGTTCCAATGCGCCTCGGCGACTGCCATTTTCATGGGTTGATGCTCAACCATGAATTGCCCCTGTACGTGGCCAATCACACCCACCAGGGCTGAGCCAATCAAGGCGAAAATAGCAGCCATACGGAAGGAAGGGCGAAAGAAGGTCACATCGTGCTTGCGCAGCAAATGCCAGGCGCTAAAAGCCATAACAACAAAACCAGCTAGAGCGATGCCGGCCATCAAGACGTGGGGGAATTGATGAAGGACGTTGGGATTGAATGTCAGAGCCAGGAAATCCGACATCAAGGCGCGCCCGCTTTGTGGATCGATTGTATAGCCGGTGGGGTACTGCATGAAGGAGTTGGCGATCAGTATCCACAGGGCGGAAATATTCGAACCAACGGCAACTAACCAGGCAGTGGTCAGGTGCACTTTCTTGGATAATTTATCCCAACCAAAGATCCAAAGGCCGATAAAGGTTGATTCCATATAAAAAGCCAGCAAGGCTTCAATAGCTAGCGGCGCACCGAAAATATCGCCCATGAAGCGAGAGTATTCAGACCAATTCATGCCGAACTGAAATTCTTGTACAATACCTGTGACGACGCCAATGGCAAAATTTATCAGGAAGATTTTGCCCCAAAACTTCGCCATTTTCTTATAGATTTCGTCCCCAGTACGGACATATCGGGTTTCGAGGATCGCAACGAATATTGACAAGCCTAAGGTTAGTGGGACAAAGAAAAAGTGAAAAATCGTGGTGATGGCAAATTGCCAGCGGGCCAAGATTAACGCATCCATACGACACTCCTCTATGATTGCTCGCAGGTCTGCAAAATTGATCTCCCTCGCCCGGAGTGGCAAGGGTGCAATATTACTGGCCAGCGAAAAAATTGAGTTGGTTTGTTTTCTACATCAAGAACATTGGTAAATACCATCGAATAAATCCTACTCACGTTAGAACTTACGCAGTTCGGCGAGGATATTGCTGGGAACAGGGGCTGGGGGTTTCGCCCCCTGCTCCAGTTCCCAGCAAACCACACCTCAAGTGCGTAACTCCATAGCGTAATAAATTCAACACCTCCTCACTCCTGATACGATACTTCAACATAATCCACGCTATGAGGAAATTTATCCCAGGATTCCGTATTCGAAGCTTCGACGACTAAATGGGCAATTGTGGTTCGCTCTAGCTGCCTCAGAATGGTGGCTTGTAAACCTCCCCAACGGGATCGAACAGGGCAGTTCTCGGCCAAAGGGCATTCCTCTTTGCTGATCAGACAATCGGAAATCATAATTTGGCCATCGATGACCTGAACAATGTCAAGCAATGTGATCTCATCTGCGTGACGCGCTAATTGCAAACCGCCCTTTGGACCAGTAAAAGTCTCAATCAGGTTTGCCTGGGAAAGTTGCGCGATGATGCGATACAGAAATGCCTGGGGAACCAGGGTCTCTTCTTGGATAGCTTGGGATGAAAGCCGCGTTCCATAGGGGTGCATTGCAATAGCCAAGACAATCCGAACTGCATAATCAGTTTTTCGGTTGATCTGAAAATTTGACATATGATCTCAAACCACATAAATTGTTTACAAAGATGGTAAACGATTTAGGGAAAGTGCCTAATGACAAATGTCATTTATTTTTTACTACATTGCTAATATCTAACAGCTATTTTGGAGTGCGCTTACCGCCCCCGGGCAGCGCCAACAAGACCCTGGTGTACTCCCCTGGCCGGCTTTCAACTTTCAAAGATCCCCCGATGACGGCCATCATCGTGCTGTGTAATAACAATCCCTGACCATTCCCTTTGAGCTCACCCCTGCCTAACTCTCCACCATTATCCTCAATGATCAAATTCAAGCCCTTCTCCCAACCTATCTCAATCTGCAGTACCAGCGGTTTCATCGCAACACGCCCATGTTGAGCAGCATTACGGATAGCCTCTCGGGCAGCGAAATAGATAACCTCCGCAGATATCGATGGGAGTGCGCGACATTTCGCTTCGGTTCCGGTGGAAACCTGCCATTGGATTTGGTCGAATGCGCCACTCAATTCTTCCTCCACAGTGTGGCGCAAAGCAGGTAAAACGCCCAATTCAGCAATATTGGGTGCAGAAATCGAAGGAGATTTGCGGATCAATTCTGCGATCTGTTGATGGATCTCGCTCAGATCGTTGACCGTCTGCATCTGGTCTACATCCCCCCCACTCAACTCCAGCATGGCAGCATGGAGTTGTGGCAAGACCTCGTCATGCAAAACTCGGCGCGTGCGTCTATCGAGCACCTGCCCCTCTGCAAGTTGTTGCCGCTGCAAAGCCATCAGACGCTGGGCCATCTCTGAACTGGCATATGAGTCGATCAACCTTTCTCCAATCGCTCGGGCGATATCGATCTCTTCCTGGGCATAGAGACCTCCATCGAGCTTAGGACCCAGATACAGGATCCCAATCAGGCCGCGTGCGCTCCACAAGGGCACAGCCCAAACCCAAAACCCATCGGTGGCTCGGTGCAAGGGGACACCAACCTGCTCCGGGGATTCCAGGATCCCCTCCAAGGCAGGCAGTTCAACCTTCGTGTTTTCTGCTGGAAAAACTACAACTTCATCCATCAGCGCAGCCACAGGTCCCAAAGGTTTCAAGACTGCCCTTTGTAAACCGAGCACATCTCTGCATAAAGCCGTGAAGGGAACGCGTAATTCCAGATCATCAGGTGGCTGCGACACAAAGCGCTCCAGAACTCCCTGTCCCGATACAAAAGGCCGTAGGTTGCGAACATAATTTTCCTGCTCTTTGAAGGACCGCCGGCTGAGCAGCGAATAAAATGCCACGATCAGCAAACCGCTTAGTAGAACTAGATAGATGGGGCGTGCTTGAAGTTCTAAACTACCCCCCATGAGGACAGCAAAACCACCAGACAAGATCACGGCTCGGCGCCAATAGCGCGCCAGTCCGCGTCTGGGTAAACTTTTACCTGTGAAGATCTCATAATAAGTCACTGCCTGGCCCATCAGGACAACTGAAATGGCGATCAACGACTGGATGACCATATCAAACCAGGCAATTGTGACTGATAAGCCCCGGTAATCTGTTGGCAGGCGCGCATTTCGAATGATCCAGAACATAGCAGCGCCGACCAAAAGTGAGACGATGATCTGGCTGAGGGTGGCAGCCATCAACCAGGGTCGGGCGCGCTTCCGAGCTTGGTCTCCCATAATTCTCATGGACGGCGCAGGATGTCGTAATACGTCCAGCGACAGCGTAAGACACAAGAAAATGTAAAAGGGGTAAACCATCACTAACAATGGGATACCACTGACCGAAATTGTGGCGGTCAACTCGAATTGCGCGATCTGAGCAAATGAAGGTAAGGGGTTGGCGAAAACCATCAACACGATCACGATAATTGCGAGGAGACTGGTAAATACAAACCAGATCCAGTGCCGGCGATATAGCCGCGTCGATGAGCCACCCCAAAATCCTGCAAACCAGAGCATGACGACATACCAGGCATAAGGGATGGTCACAACAGGCACCCAGCCTACATGCCACCAAAAATCCAGACTCTGGCTGAAAACGGCAAATCCGTGATCCAGGATGATAGAATGACTCAAGAAAAAGATCCCCCCAAGCGTTAATTCCCCAGCGACCAGCCACAATCCCCAATCGCGCCGCTGCGCGTTGAGCACCACTGTGAAGCCCAACCAGAGCAATACAATGGTATTGAAAAGCGAGACAGTCATGATGGCCCAATTCAGAAGCCAATTTTCAGTCATAGTTCGTGGTTATGAGAATTTCCAAAAATAAGGGTGGCAGAGTGTAGTGCACCCTGCCACCCTTATTTTTATGTGTTTATCTCTTGCCCATCCAGTGTGTGCGGAACACCGACTTCATCCCACTGCAAAAGCAGTCCGGTTTGCACGATCAGAGCCGCGCGGGTCCGGGCGACCTTTTCTGCGGTGGGCGTATCCTTTAGGCCCCAAACGGTGTAAATCTGCCCATTGACGCGACTGATGGTGCGTTTATCGCGAAAACCCAATTGGGAGGCAATTTGCTCGTTGGTCATGCCATCGGCCAGCATACGGGCTACCACTTGTTCGTTGGGCTCGAGCAATGCCATGGGGTCATGTTGATCTTTTTGATGGACTTCTTGCACACGGGCTTCGATATCGGGATCGATGAAACTGCGGCCCGCCGCAGCATCGCGCAAAAGCGGCAGGATCATCTCAGGCAGGAGAAAATTCGACTTGCGTACATAGGCATAGTGGCTCAGGATACCTGACTGACGAAAATCCCGGTAATAGGCATCGTCATCTTGAATAGAATAGAAAACCACCGGCATACGCGGGAATTCTCGTCGAATGGCCACAGCAGTTTGAATGCCATGCATGTCTCCGGCCAGGTGGACATCCATAAGAATGACATCAAGAAGATTTCGGAAGTTTTCAGAATCTTCCGAAATTTTTAGGCAATAATGCAGAGCATTTTCCCCACTTTCACAGTCATGCACCACCTGCACCTGTTCCGTATTTTCGAGACCAGCGAATAATGCAGCGCGTAATTTGGGGTTGTCTTCCACAATGAGGAGTTTGAGCATATTGTGAGTACCCTGAATAATGGGACCGTGTATAGTCTCCGTCGGAATATCGGAGGGTGGGGGCTTCGCCCTTATCCCGATATTTTCCGACGAATCAACTTTCGAAAAAATTTCTTCTGGCGAAGAGGATCGCGACAATCGTCAAAAAGAGCGGCAAGCCAAAGGCTGCCATCAAATGATAACTCTGAATCGGCATCCCGTGCAAGATATCCATCTCGGTGGCTGGAAATTGCAGGAACGTCAGAATATCTTGGAATGAAACCTGGAAGAGGGTTATGACCGAATTGGACAGCAGCAACCCAAAATAGATCAGTGACCCCCACCAAGCCCAGCGCTTGCGCATCAGCACTCCTACAAGCAATACGACGAGGCTAAGCAAGGCTGCATCGATGAAGAACATGCCATCTAGATTGACAAAGAATTGACCGAAAAATGGGAAGATACCTCGGAAGAGCAATGGAATATGCAGGAAGACAAGAAAGAAGCTGAACAACAAGATCAACACAGAGATGGGCAAAGGCGTTCGATTCCACCAGGTTTCTCGAGGGTCGCGCTCTTCCAGGGTTAAACGGACATCATCACGCTGATAAAACGCGATCAAAATTCCGGGCAAAATGGGATACGAAAGCGCCGAAATGGCCAGGATTGACCAGGCCAACGCAGGAGGGTACTCTTTGACGGAGAACAGCATCATTACAAACAACAATGCTAAGGGAGCGCCGACAACCAGCCAGAACCACAATAAACTAAGGGCATACTTGCGAACCCATCTTCGCCGTAGCAAATGGCCATAGCCCAGTGGTATGAATATCAGCGCCACCAAGTAGTAGCCAACGATCTGTACGGCAATGTTGCCAAACATGAACGACCCAAAGCCAAAGCCCTCATAATGCAGTCGCCCACCCTCGGAGAACATGTACAAAGGGTAGAACTCAATGGGGCCATAAACGGCGGCGACGATGCCGATCAAAAACGCTGGAACGCCGATCAAAAATAGAAGCGGGCTGCGGTCCTTATAGGATGTTGGGATTGGGATATTATTCATTGATTATTTTCGCTCCGACCTTCATACCCCCTACCCCACGTCTAGACGACAACGTTAATAAGCTAAGCACAAATGTTAATTCGGCCAGGAATGTTATCAGGGCCATCGAACCAATACCATATCCATACAATCCAGCGCCGTAGCGCCTCTGTGCCAGGATATTGATGAAGGCAGATGCCCCCAGCCAATAAGAGGCAACAGCCCAACCGGGAAATACGGCCCCCAGCAAGGCAAGTCCCCTGCCCCACCGCGATTTGGCATTGAGGAAAATCCAAGCCCCACAAGCCGCCAGCAAAAAGGTCGATACAAGAAAAGGCAAGCTGGCTTCAAAACGCACATCCATCGTGCGCATGTAGTTGGTATACATGGAAATAAGTTTACTCTGCCGCAGGAGAGCATATCCCCCGCGGAGTAGCGCCAGACAGAAACCCACTACCACCGCCGCAGGTAGATGCAGGCGCAAATTGCGCTTTTTTCGCAGGCACAACCAGCCTACGGCCAGCAGCAAGATAACTGCCATGATATAGTTCGGCATGATGCTACCTGGGGCGTTGTAGATTACAGTGGAATGGTCGAATGCATCCCCGAGCGGCTCGAAGGAACGCACATACCAGGGGACCCGGCGGTAGAGACGGATCGTAAAATCACCGCCAGGGTGCTCGAAAAGCAGGAATTTGCCCGGTCCGATATTGGTCATCTGCAGCGATGAGTCGTAAAAGGGATCACCCTGCCAGGCGCTCCCTGCAGTTGAAACGCGGACATAGGTATACTTAGCGCCGTCAGGGATAAACACTGGCACAACGCCTTGTGGAGCGCCATCAAATTCGATGCGGCGCGTCTCGCCGCTTACATCGTCATGGAGCACGCGATATGGCGCATCAACATTGAAGGATAATCGCGGATCACCCAGGAGGATATAGAATGGCCAGTTAAGAAAACCTTGCGACAGGCCGCGATTTTGCACCTGCATTGCATGCCCAATGGGGAATTCGGGCCAGGTATACTGCATAGGGAAACCTTTTGGCTCGCCCATTCCATATCCATTTGGACTATGGACAAACCCCGCATAAGCCGCAGCCCCCTGATCGGTGAATGCCAGAGCGATTGATCCTTCGGTCCACAGCCTGAACGTCTGGCAGGCGAATGCGTTAACCACCAGCGGTGACAATTCGGGGATGTCGCCGGCAGCCAGTTCGCCTCCCTCGTCCAATAACCAATAACGCCGCGTCCCATGTCCCTGGTATGTGATTTGAACTGCATCCGCAAGCGCATCAATCAGGCTTTTCTTTGTGAGTCTCGAGACCGTGGCAAGTTCCCTATCCAGGTAAGTTTCAATGGTACCTTCCCGCGGGACGACCGACAACATCGGTCCATCCAAGGTCAGCTTCCGCTGCCATAATGCGCGTGCCCGTTCAAGATTGCTCCCGGAAATTATGCCTGTCGAGACCCTGTTGTCCGGATCCTTAGTCAGCAAACCAAACTCACTAAAGACCTGATCGGATAGTTGCTCAGGCGACACAACCCAAAGCAAGAAGGCGGGGGCGCGGGAGAAGGCATCTTCAAGGGAATGCGTCAGCGATAAACCCTCTTCCTGTGCAATTTCCTCTGCAAGGGCGTAATACGGATCAGAGGGATCGGATAGGACCACGGCAATCGGCTGGCGAATGGGCGAGACAACATTTATATCGTTCCCAACCTCCACTGTCTCAACAGCAGCTCGGGGCTGACAGGCTGCCATCAATACTGATATTGTGATCAAAATACCAATGGGAAAAGGGAAATTTTTGAACATTTCGAATCTAGGTTTCGGCGCCATTCTGCCAGGTAATCTCTCGGAATGATTTTCTTAATGTAAAGAGCGTAAAGCTAATGAACGTCAGGAACACCAATGCACAAATTCGCAGAACATTCCACTCCAAAGAGAGATTGTCTTCGCCATGATAGATATCTGTCAGTGCAAGATGGGCAAAAACTCCCCCAACCAATGACAAGACTCCCAGGGCAATTGTTGCAACAATCTGTTTTTGAAGATTGTTCATCATTTTCTCCTAATATCCAAACTCTCGCTACGTACGTTATATAGTTCCTCGAAAATAACTTAGAACTTACGCAGTTCGGCAAGGGCCTCACTTCAATTGCGTAATTCCCTAAACTTATCGAAATAACAAAGGCATCGCCACTACCAGGAACAATCCCCAAGCGACGTAGAAATTTGTTCCATAGCTGAATACCTTTTGCAAGGATTCAATCCACTTTTCAACGCCGTCTTTGAACTGCCTGAAGATCAAGGCAATCAATATACCGATATTGATGGTGTTCCAGCCGATCACTGTCAGGCGGTTGACCGTAATCCCCCATTGAAGCGTGCGGTAGACCGTTGCCGACATAGCATAGATGCTGACCAGAGTCCCCAAGATTGCTACAGCCAAGATACCATATCGCAACCACGTTTGCACCCGTTCTGTAAGATCATCAGGTCGGATGGGGGTGGCCCCCAACAGCAAGCCCATGATGCCGAATAACATCAGGTTATAGACGATAAGCACTTCGCGCTGTTGAAAGGGCTCCATGAAGTTAAAAGGAATCACAAAGATATACACCACCAACACAGCCAAGGTAAGAGGCAGCAAGAGACGCATCATCGTGGCAATAAATTTGCTCAACCCCTGGGCAAAGTCTTGCGCGCTGGGGCGTACCAGCGGATCGTAGATCGTTGCCACCGCCAAAGTGGGCAGCAATCCAAATCCGCCCGCGACCATCAAGCGCATCCACAGATCGGGGATGTCCACATTCAATGCGGCAAACATGCCCAAGGTGATCCCGCCGAGCACCATCCCGAAGATCAAATACAACCCCGCAGTGATCATCGTTTCGATCGATTTAATCAAAAACGCAAAGCGGTCTTCAAAAGTTGAACGCAATCCTAATATGGTAATTCCCAGCGTGATCCAGGCCATCAAGGGTAGATGAATGGCCATCAGATCCAGATACCGGATTTGGTATTTGTCGGTTAATCCCGGAGACATCAAGAAGACATATAACCCTACCAGGATCAATCCTGCAGCAAATGAAATCCCTCGCCGCAGGTTCTGCTTGGCTGTACCTGCAAGGAAGGCAACGCTAAAAATCGTAGAAATGGGAGCCCAAAACATGACCAGATAAGGCAAATGGTCCAGGAATAGAGGGCCATCCGAATCGGTAATCAACCAAAACACGAGCCCCGTGATGATGCTCAATGGGATAGCCAGCTTCCAATTGACCCCATCCCTTTTCATTTTCAGCTCGCTGGGTGCAGCTTGTTGCAACCGGTAATACCAGGCAGCCAAGAGCACATTCTCTGGTGCTTCCTCATACGCTGCCAGCAAGTCCGCCTGGAAGGCTGTGTTTTCACCGCGTTCCATAACGCGCTGGTATAAGGTCTCCATTTGCTCTGGATCTTCGCTCGCGTTGCGGATTTCTTGAAGGATGTTCATTTTTCACCTCCGAAAATGATATTTGGGTCTTTGGGAAACGCCGTGGGACTATCCAGATTTAGGGGTAAGAGGGGTGCGTAGCACCCCTCTTACCCCTAAATCTGGGGGATCACCCCGGCAATTCCTAGAGACCCGATTTTTTTCGAACGCGGTTCATCGAAGGAACCGTGTCCACAATTCGACTTGAGCGTATCAGAGGGAGGTATCCCGGTCAAGCACCTGAGTGCTTAAAGATCGGGACTCAAACGGTTGTTTCAAAAAAACCAGGGAAATACAATCGATCTCATGAAAATCAAAATGATCCTCCCCGCGCTGACAGAGGCCAAATCCCCCCACTTTCGTCCAATCAAATACTCACTCTTCCCCCCGCTGGGCCTAGCCAACCTGGCTGCATACCTACCCCCAGACTGGGATATCGAAATCATCGATGAACACATTGAAAGCCTGTGCATGGATGACGACCCCGACCTGGTGGTGATCCAGGTTTACATCACGAACGCGTACCGCGCCTACGAAATCGCCGACCATTACCGAAAACGGGGCGCCTATGTCTGTCTGGGAGGGCTGCATGTGACCTCTTTGCCAGCCGAGGCCGCCCAACATGCAGATACGATCTTCCTCGGTCCTGGAGAGGATACTTGGCCGCAATTCCTGGCCGATTTGCGCACCTGGTACCCAAAGAAGATCTACCGCTCGCATAACCGTACCTTATTCGGTGCCCCTTCACCGCGGCGCGATCTGATCAAAAGGCATCTATACCTGGTCCCTAATTCAATGGTTGTGTCGCGCGGCTGCCCGCACCGCTGCGATTTCTGTTACAAGGAAGCCTTCTTCCAGGGCGGTAAATCCTTTTATACCCAAAGTGTCGAGGCGGCTTTGGTAGAAATCGCATCCTTACCGGGAAAGCATCTTTATTTTCTTGATGATCACCTATTTGGCATCTCGCGCTTTGCATCAGAGCTTTTCGAAGGCATGCGTGGCATGGGGCGAGTGTGGCAGGCTGCCGCGACGGTACAGTCGGTATTGCGACCAGGTTTACTGGAAAAAGCGGCCGATGTTGGATTACGGAGCCTATTCATTGGTTTCGAGACTCTAGACCCCAAAAACCTTCAGTCCCAACACAAATACCAGAATTTCAACCGGGATTATCAGTCTGCAGTGAAACGCCTGCATGCTTTGGGTGTGATGATCAACGCCAGCTTTGTCTTTGGCATGGATCACGACGATGAGAGCGTCTTCGAGCGCACCGTTGAGTGGGCAGTTGAGCAAGGCATAGAAACGGCCACATTTCACATCCTGACTCCTTACCCTGGGACAGCTCTTCACCAGCGCCTTTCGAGCCAAAATCGCATCACCAACCGAAACTGGAACCTCTACGACACTCGTCACGCGGTCTTTCAACCTGCAAAAATGAGTCCCGAAATTCTAGAAGCTGGATATTGGGATGCCTATCGAGATTTCTATCGATGGGGGTCGATCCTTCAAGGTGCTTTTGCAAAGGATCTCTGGAGTCAACGCCTGAGACACCTGGCCTATTCTGGTGGATGGAAGAAATTCGAGCCATTTTGGGACTGGATCATACGAGCCAAAAGGGTGGGGAATTTCATCCCGTTGCTTGAGGCTGTTCTGAGTACTGCTTCCCCCCTAAGATCAGGGAAGATCAAACGAAGTTTACGTGGTTCAACTGTCCCCCAAGAGGGTACGCGCTCCGTGCAAGGTCCGTTCTAACAAAATGAGAGTAGAGTACATTTAGTTAGGACTTACGCAGTCCAAACAAAAAATTTCTGGGGTAGGGGGTGGGGGCTACGCCCCACCCCCTATCCCAGCCCAATCCGCTTCAAATGCGTAACTCTTGTTAGATTTAGGTTCGTTCTAGAACAACAGGCTTATTATGGAGCAAAATATCGCCAGCATTCTTGAATACATCACCAACATATCTTTCAGGGATATCCACAAATGTAGAGTGATCTTGAATGAAGATCTTGCCAATGGTTTTCCCAGGGATATTGGCAACAGAAGCAATCGTACCTACGATATCTTGTGGGCGCACACCTTGCCGCTTGCCCCGATCAATCCGCAGGCGCACCATGCCTAATTCATGAGATTTCTTGCCTGGTTTGGCTCTGTTCGCACGGCCATTCCGCTTCGATTCGGTTTTGTACTTTCCTGATTTGGTTTGCCGCACTTTGCTAATTGAGGCGATCGGGCGTTGTTTTTCTTCAGCACGGGCTAATTTCAAGGCTACCGCGGCAATTTCTATGGAATCATTCCCCTGCTCGATGAGATTCTCTACAATTTCACGTTCCCGGGAACAGCGGCCGCGCTGTAACCACATATCCACCTGGTTCAACAATTTTTCTTCGCGATGTTGATAGATTTCCTCAGGGGTGGGCAGGGTCACTTTGGTAATTTTTTGACGCGTGTATTTTTCGATCCTCCCTAAACGCCACTGCTCTGCTGGCGTGAGCAGTGTGATGGCAATGCCGTTTTTCCCAGCGCGCCCAGTGCGACCCACACGATGAACGTAAGATTCAGAATCCTGGGGCAGGTCGTAGTTGAAGACATGGGAAATATCGTCGATATCTAATCCTCGAGCCGCAACGTCTGTAGCTACCAATACTTTGGTCTGATGATCCCGAAAGCGATTGAGCACTTGATTGCGAGCGCCCTGGCTGAGATCACCATTTAAAGCCTCGGCAGGGAATCCCCGCTGCGTCAATTCGCTGGCCAATATCCCACTGCCAATCCGAGTTTTGGTGAAGATCAATGCGCTGGAAATGTCCTCGACTTCGATCAAGCGGGTCAATGCAGCCAGCTTATCTTTCTCATTGAGAAGATAATAACGTTGTTGCGTGGTTGCTACGGTCATCTGCTTGCGTTCGATGGTGACAGATTGAGGGTCACGCAAGTATTTCTTCGCCAGACGGCGAATGGGTGCTGGCAAAGTCGCTGAAAAAAGGGCTGTTTGGCGGGTTGAGGGGGTTTCATCGAGGATGGACTCGATATTGTCAATAAAACCCATGCTGAGCATTTCGTCCGCTTCATCAAGCACAACGGTTTCCACCTGGCTGAGATCAAGGATGTTCTGACGGATCAAATCCAGCAATCGACCTGGGGTACCCACAACCACATCCAGACCCTTTTGAATCCGCTTGACCTGGCGCTGATATGGCTGGCCACCATAAACCGCCAGTACGCGTACGCCACGGTATTGGCCATAGTCATAGAACGCGTTGGCTACCTGCATCGCCAGTTCACGCGTGGGGGCCAGCACCAGGCACTTTATCGCGCTCTGATCGAGAGTAATATTATGCAACACCGGCAATGCAAAGGCAGCCGTCTTTCCTGTCCCAGTTTGGGCCTGACCAATGACATCTCTGCCAGCCAGCATGTGCGGGATCATCTCTGATTGGATCGGTGTGGGGGTGTTGTAGCCAAGCTCAGCTACAGCCTGCTCCAACTGCGGATGCAGGTTTAATTCTTTGAACGTACTATTCACTTTTTGTCTCCTGTTTACGTTTTGACGAGGGCCTTTTCAAGCCAGTCCCTGTTGTCTTATACAGCCGACTCGTCCCGAAAACAAGAGCCATCTGTTGCAACAAAAATGCTCGACCAAATTCGCCGAGCAATCTTTCGGAAAACTCAAAACACTAAATTTGATAAAAGCTATCCCTTTTGGAATAGCTGGAGGAGTATACCATGGTTTGCGCTTAGAACAAGCCCCAAAAAGCAACCATCAGAACTGGGGCGTGCCATCAGATTTTGCGATGTTCAACCACCCGAATCTTGAATTTCGGATCGGGGCCGGGAATGGGCATCAGTTTCGTTACGATCTCATAATCGGGCGATTCCAATTCCAGGCGAACCGCCCGGCAGAGCGCGCCAACCGTAACCATCAATTGCAGTTCGGCTACCCCTGCTCCCAAGCAGGTATGGGGTCCCAACGTATAGGGAGCGAAGATGCCATGACCTTGTTTGTGCTCTTTCCGAGGGGGAATATAGCGCTGGATATCAAATTCCCAGGGGTTGGGGAAATACTCTGGCAGAAAATGAGTCAATCCATTGACAAAGATAATGTCCTGACCAGCCTTCACATGGTGGCCAGCAAAGTCAAAAGATTTGATCACGCCCCGTGGGGTGAAGGGTGCGACAGGATAGCGTCTCAACGTCTCGATGGTCGCTGCGTATAAGTTCTGTAGTTTTGGCAGCTCGCGCCAGGGAGGCAATCCATCTGCAAAATTCTCGTCAACCTCCGCGCGAATCGCTGTGTAGATGTGCGGTTGCTTGAGAATGGCGTAGATCATGAAGCCCATGGTGTTCGCCACGGTATCCATGCCAGCAAAATAGGGGCCAATGGTTGCGGCCAGCAAATCATCCTCTTTGAGCGGATCGCCATTCCAATCCACTGCCGCAAGTAAGTCATCCACCAGATCTGGGGGATTGCCATCTTCCAAAGCACGTTGCCGATGTTCATCCAGAACCAATTTGGCAAATTTCATCACTGCTCTGCGAGCGTTTTTGTACCGGGGCAGCGAAAGCATGATCCGGGGCTGGCGTCTGATGACTAACACATTCATCAGTGTGCCCAAATAAACCCGGATGGCATCAAAATATTCTCCCGATGAATGTCGCGTCAGTGCCCGCCCCAATTGTTCGGTAACCAGCCGTTGGAACGTATCCCGCACGAAGATGGTCTTTCCCTCTGGCCAAGTATGCGCAGTTTGGTAGGTTAGTTGGAGAAAATCATCCAGATTAGGGGCAACCCCCCTCTTGGAATACCCGCGCTGCATCACCTTGCGCATGTGGCGATGCGGCTCTCCATCTAAGGCAACGATAAAGTTACTCGAACCCATTTGGCGAGCGAACTCGCCAAATAGGGGCTGGCTTGAAAGTAGTTCTCCCTTGTCCTGTGCCAGGAAGCGATTGGCCTCCAATCCCGCCATGACCACATAGCGCTGATTGACGACTTTTATTTCGAATATGGGTCCATATTGGTGATAACAATCCAAAAAGAATTCCATTGGATGGTTAAGGAAACCAATCGCATTGCCAAGTATCGGCAGACCAGAAACTCGTGAAGGAATTGGAAAACTATTATGCATTGGATAACTTATCAAATCACAGGGAATAGTTTATCTCAACTACTCGTGCCATCCCGAAGAACACCTGTGAAGCTATCTTCATCCCCAGAGTCGATCTTATGATGGACTTCAATTTGCGGGAAAGGCATCTCTATTCCGACTTCATTTAGGGCATTGTAGATCGCCGTATTGACCCGGTCGAACATTCTGCGGGTATCCACGTACGAATCCAACCACCAGCGCACACGGAAGATCAACGCCGAGTCACCAAATTCTAAAAATAGGGCTTCCACCTTGCGATCAGGCAGCACTCCCTCGACTCTTTTCACGGCTTCGATCATCGTTTTGCGAGCCAATTCCACATCTGTGCCATAAGCAATGCCGACATGAACCTGCAAGCGATATTGGTCATTGGGGTAAGAATAATTGACCACCAAACTCTTGCCAATCAGCGAGTTGGGTACGATCACCATGCGGTTATCGCGCGTTCGAATGCGTGAACTGCGCAGACCGATATCGAGAACATCCCCCCAGGTATCCAGGTCCATGATCTGAATACGGTCCCCAATACGGAAGGGCCGGTCGATCATGATTAAGAACCCGCTAATGGTATCTGAAAGGGAATCTTGTGCCGCCAAGGCAATGGCCAAAGAGCCAATCCCAAGCGTAGCTACCATCGCACTAATATCCACATCGAAATGGCCAAGCAGCGTAATTATCGCTATCGCACCAAGAACAATTAACGCAACTCTCCGAAAGAATGGAAATAACTGCTCGTCGAGGTCGGTTTCTGTTTTTACGGCAATCTCGCGGCCGTACCAATCAAAGAAGTTGATCACAAAGCGCCAAGCGAAGATCAATCCGATCACAAAGTAAAGGATATAAAAAAGATCACCCAACCACGCAGACCACGTTTCTGTCAAGAAGTTCAAGCGTTCTAAAGCGATATCGAATGCCAGAACTACCGCCAGCATGTACAGCGGTGTTCGAGCTGCGTCTACCAGGGCTTCATCGAGGGTAGTCTTGGTCTTTTGGGTTAGTTTTCGAACAACCCGTTCCAAAATTAGCCTGATCAACCAGCGGCCCAAGAGCACGGTAACGACCACGATGATCAGGGAAATCCCGATATTCAGCCATTGTTCGCCAGTGAGTCCTAAGAAAATGATATCCATGATTAACCTCCTAACGTCCTTCGAGAACCGCGCGATACTTATCTGCCAACAATGCCGGAGTGCCGCCCGTATGCCAGAATAACACCGTTTCATCCTTGGAGAAAAACCCTTTGCGGATCAGGTCGATCAGGCCGCCAGCAGCCCGGCCTGTATACACCGGGTCGAACAGCATGCCTTCGTATTTGGCGAAAATATGCACAGCCTCGCGGTCTTGAGAATTCATGATGCCATAGCCTTCTCCCAGGTAATCGGCATTGACGAGGATCTGCTCTGGGGTAAAGCTGGCCGGTCGTCCGAGGTGTGCAGCTGTCTCCGAGGCCAGTCCTGCAACGCGCGCCTGCAAGACATCTTCCTGCTCGTCTACACTGATGCCCAGGATCTTGCCTTTGAAACCCGTCAGATGTGCGCCAGCCACCATCCCAGCCTGGGTCCCAGCAGATGAGGAGGCAAAGACGATCCAATCGACCTCAACACCTTGATCGACGAGTTCCTGGATAGCGAAGGCATACGCAGAGGCGCCTACCGGGTTCGATCCCCCATATGGGACCAGATAAGGTTGGCGGCCGGCTTCAACTGCAGCATCGTAGGTGGCCTGCAAAGTCTCGTCCCTGGCAGCCATTGAGGTCCAGACAATTTCAGCCCCAAACAGCAAATCCAGCAGCAGGTTCCCCGATGGTTCGGATGGTTTTTCCCCTCCTAAGACGAGGATGCAATCCAGCCCCATCCGGGCCGCAGCCGCAGCGGTCTGCCGGCAGTGATTGGACTGAATGGCGCCGCCCGTAATCACAGTCTTGGCTCCCTGAGATTCGGCCTCCGCCAGCAGGTATTCCAGCTTGCGGGTCTTGTTGCCCCCAAAGGCCAGACCCGTCTGGTCATCGCGCTTGATCAATATGCGCGGCCCGCCGAGATGTTCACTCAAGCGCGGCAACTCTTCAACTGGGGTGGGTAGGTGAGCTATTTGTATCCGAGGCAGTAATTTCATAAGGACTCCTTTTTCACCGCGAAGACGCGAAGTTCGCTGAGAATTATTCGATTCAGAGAAATTATTGAATATTCGCTTTATACCATATTTCAATATTTTTTAGGACTTGCGCAGTCCATCGAAAAAATGGCTGGGAATAGGGGGTGGGGGCTACGCTCCCAGGGCAATCGCATTTAGACAGAAATCACCTTGAGAAGATAGTTCATATCCC
>CAYTKR010000030.1:0-42963 GCA_964438295.1 uncultured Anaerolineales bacterium | reverse complement strand
TCTTCGGGCCGCCAGACTGACTTCTATTGCTTGAGTTTTTTCCGAGCAGTCTTCTAAAGCATACCAACAGATGGGGTATTCTTCTTGATGAGCAAAGTCAATCAGAAGCGAGGTTTTTCCGTATCCCGCTGGTGCGGAAACAAGTGTTAATCTGTAGTCCAATATGTCAGTAAGCATATCAAGGAGACGCTTTCGGTTGAGCAAGTTGGAACGACGTCTAGGGACAACGATTTTTGCGCGATTGACTGAAATATTCATAATATGTTTGAATCCTTGGGGATCAATGCAAGCAATTCCACAAGACAATGAACAGCCCAAATAACAAATCGACTGTACTATTTATACACTATTATGCAATGCAATTCAAATATTCATCCAAAATGAAACTTCGGTTTGGTTACACAAGATGTTTGGACAGTGAGCAATATTGAAACACTTATTCATATCCAGCCTGAAATATCTTGATTATTATCCAATTGCTGCTTTGACAAATTTTCACCCCCATGCTAAAATGCTGCCGGTTGGTAATACAATAGGATGTAGTCGATAAGCCCGGCCGGATCATCCGCGACCGGGAATTTTTGTGAATAGAACTATTACCAATGCGCAGTGCATGAAAATTCACTGCAACTAAATTGATACTATCCCTCTAAGTATTGAGGGTTGAAAATAAAACTAAATATTGCTACTCCAAAAATCAACGGTTGGGTTTGTTGTCTTGTGCCCAGGCGTTAATTGGTGAACCTATTTTTTGATCCATCACTAAATAAGAAAACTTTATTGACGCGGCAGGCGTGAGATTGCATTACAACGTAGGGGAAGAATTCTTCTTTGATTCCAACCAAGGTGCCTGGGGTGGTAATGAAAGGTAAAACTATGAATAATAAACTACGGATTATTCCCCTAGGAGGCTTAGGGGAAGTTGGGAAAAACATGATGGTATATGAATACAATGAGGAAATTCTTGTTGTAGATACTGGAATCATGTTCCCTGACAACGATATGCTTGGGATTGACTATATCATCCCAGATTTTGATTATTTATTACCCTACCGCGACAAGATCCGCGGGATTGTAATAACACATGGACATGAGGATCACACGGGCGCAATTCATCACGTATTGGAGAAGGTCAATGCGCCTATCTATGCAACACCTCTCACCAGAGGTCTTCTCGAGGTAAAACTCGCTCGAGGTGGGTTGCTGGGGAAAGCAGATTTGCATACCATCCAGGCAGGCGACTCTGTAAATATCGGCCCCTTCCAGGTGGAGTTTTTCCATGTCTGCCACTCAGTCCCAGATGCCGTTGGACTAGGAATCACAACCCCGGCTGGCTTGGTTGTGCATACTGCTGACTATAAATTTGACCCCACTCCGGTGGACGGCTGGCCAACAGATTTTGCTAAACTGGCTGAATTCTCCAGCCGAGGTGTCCTAGCTCTTTTAGCTGACTCCACAAATGCCGACAAACCTGGCTGGACCCCATCAGAAAGAATGATCGATCCGGCTTTCGATGACGTATTTAGCGAGGCTTCTGGGCGCATCATTGTCGCTAGCTTTGCCTCTCTGATCTCACGCATGCAGCAAGTCGCAGACGCTGCTGAACGACATGGGCGCAAACTAGCCTTTGTGGGCTACAGCATGACAGAAAATTCGAAGATGGCCATGAAGCTGGGCTATTTGAACGTCCCCAACGACACTCTCGTCAGCCTGGATCAGGCTCTGAACATGCGCGATGATGAGGTTGTGCTGATGTGCACCGGCTCGCAAGGAGAACCTTCCTCGATCATGGGCAGGTTATCAACAGGCACAAACAGGCGCTTCAGTGTCAAAGAGGGAGATACCATTGTGCTCTCATCACATCCCATTCCTGGCAATGAAGAGACAATTTATCGCACGATCAACCGCCTTTTCCGGCGCGGGGCTAATGTGATCTACGAACCTCTGGCACCTGTGCATGTTTCAGGACACGCCAGCCAGGATGAAATGGCCTTAATGATCCATTTGGTCAAGCCTGAATACTTGATCCCCATCCACGGGGAACTGCGCCATCTTCGTCAGCATGCGGTGATCGCTCAGGAGGCCGGAATGCCTGAGGATAAGATCCAAATTGTTGAAAATGGGCAGATTATCGAATTCCAAGACGGAGACCTGACTTTGGGCGAGCGTGTTCCTGGTGGGTACATCTTCGTCGATGGCGCTCGGGTAGGCGATGTAGGCCCCAGTGTGGTACGCGAACGCGAAGCCTTGGCTCGTGACGGTGTGGTGCTGGTAAGTCTGGTGCTGGATCAGGGAGGCCGCTTGATCGAAATCCCTGAAATCATAACTCGTGGTTTTATTTACAAACACGGCGCAGACGATTTACTAGAATCGGCCACCCAGCGTGCCGTTGAAGCAGTTGAAAACAGCAACGGCAATATCCACGACAATGTCGTCCAAACATTGCGTTCGTTCCTCTACAACGAAACCAAAAGTCGCCCAATGGTGCTCGTAACATTGAGCTGGGTTTAACAAAAAAGAACCCTGTGGGAGTTGATCCCACAGGGTTTTTTTGTATTCTTCTCACCACAGAAGAGATCTATCCCCCGATCCTTCTGACCATCCCTCTTCACCAATCAAAGGCACAAAAGCAACAGCAGTGATGTCTTCCTGTCTAAATTCATCATCGACTCGTTGCCAGACTTCCAATACCTGACTGAAACGGCGTCCAACTGGGAGCACTAATCGTCCCCCATCATCAAGCTGCTCCAAGAGGGTTGGGGGCACTTTGGGGGCTGCAGCAGTGACCATAATCCCCTGGAACGGTGCTTGATCCGGTAATCCTAAGGTGCCGTCTCCCACATGAAGATGCACGTTCTCCATCCCTAATTCTTTTAACACCAAAGTTGCATTTTTCGAGAGAGATTTATGCCGTTCAATGGTATATACCTCTTTGGCAATATATGCCAGGACCGCAGCCTGATACCCTGATCCGGTACCAATCTCTAAAATTTTCTCATCACCTGCAAGATTGAGCAGATCGGTCATCAAGGCGACAATGTAGGGTTGGGAAATCGTCTGCCCGTGACTGATGCGCATAGCACCATCGGTATAGGCGAAGTTTTGCTGATCAGGGAGAACAAACAAATGCCGGGGGATCGTGCGCATTGCATCCAGTACGATTGGGGTTCGGATGCCCCTACGCTCAATCTGTTCCCGCACCATGCGCTCTCGTTGTTCTGAGAAGACATCACCTTGATCATCCGCGCACATACTTTAGGCGATCTCCTTGATTAGATGACGCCAGAAATCGTCTCTTTCTCCAGGTCTGAAAGGAATGTACAATCCCAGCCGATCGGCCAATCCCTGATAGCGCTCTCTTAGAGCGTAGGGCACATCTTGGGGATCAGCAACCACCGCAAAAGTGGACAGGATCTCATCATTAATCAGATCGGGCATCTCTCCCCATTTGCCGCGCGCCGCCTGCTGGGAGAGTTGCTCAGCAACATCCTCCCAACCATGCAGCTCGAAAACCTTGCGATATGAGGGGGTGGAAGCATAGAACGAAATCTGCTGACGCATGAAATGTTCTTCTTCAGGTGTGGTAACCACAAAAGCCGACACAGTTACAGCCACATCAGATCGGCTGCGTCCACTCTGATTTGCACCCTCTTCGATCGCGGGGATAATGACCTCCCGAAGATAGCGAGGTGAATTGAGTGGGTGGGCGTGGAAACCATCAGCGACTTCCCCGGCCAATCGGGCCAGACCGATATTGACCCCAGCGATATAGATGGGAATTTCAGGATATTGATTGGAGCCTGGATTGAAAAAGGGCGACATCAGAGTGAGCTTGTAATGATCGCCACGAAAATTGAGACGCTCACCAGTTTGCCACGTATTCCAAAGTGCTCGAATCGCGCCGATCTGCTCGCGCAGTTTCCCAACCACTGATTCTGGCCAGGGCATACCAAAGCGTCGCTCGATGTGCCCTTTGACCTGAGTGCCCAACCCCAAGATGAAGCGCCCCTTTGAAGCTTGCGCTAGATCCCAAGCCGTGTACGCCATAGTAGCTGGGCTGCGGGCAAAGCTGATAGCGACCGCTGTACCGAATTGGATTTTCTGGGTATGCTCGCTGATCAGCGGCCCGGGCAAGAAAGGGTCGTGTTGGGTTTCTGTAGTCCAAATGCCATCAAAGCCCATATCCTCAGCGGCGCGCGCCAGGTCGGGAATGGAGTTGAGAAAAACTGGGGGAAAGGTGGTATCTATGAGCACGTTTCTAGGCCAGCTCTAAACGAGCTTCAGGAATATCTTTGTATAGATAAATAGGGCAAAAATCATAACCATTCGGCCAACATAAACCACCACTTTCAAGGGCTACTTTCTGAAAATAATCTTCATTTATGAGCGCCTCAGATATCCCTTTTCCAATGTATGGTTTCAGATCGACAATTTTGACAACATCATCTGAAAATACCAATTTAAGTTTATACTCAGGCAATGCTGTAACTGAAATTACCTTATGCATATCAACCTCTCATTCCAATAGAGCAATGGGTTGAACTTCTTGATGGGATCTTGCCCGATCCCAATTTGTAAACAATTCATCCCGATGCAAATATGTCCATTCCAAAACCAATGACAATGCTCGACGCGGCAGTTTTCCAACTAAAACATCCAAAGTTTCAATGCTGATTTCAGCTTAGAATTCTCCATACTCCGCATGAAAGTGTGGAGGAAAGTGATCGTTGTAATACGTCTTGATTACAATTCCGAAAAAACGACTGATCTCAGGCATTGAAGTTTCCTTTATTCACTCAGCAAGTATGCCATAACCCATTTTGTGGTGGCTTCAAGCGCGTCCGTATGAGTGCGCTCGTAATTATGGGAGGCATCCAC
This sequence comes from uncultured Anaerolineales bacterium, assembly GCA_964438295.1. Classification (GTDB taxonomy): domain Bacteria; phylum Chloroflexota; class Anaerolineae; order Anaerolineales; family UBA11858; genus NIOZ-UU35. Next base: position 38,085 of record CAYTKR010000030.1, on the reverse strand, counting down.
ACCGGGGCCGATAAGGGAAACGGCCACATCGCCGCCAGCCCGCCAGAAAGCTTCCCCATCCGAGCCGTAGTAGGGGTAAATATCCACTTTGTAGGGAATCTTATATTTGTCAGCCAGGTGGCGCAGTTTCTGATTCAAGCCATGGTGGTAAGGTCCACCTGAATCTTTTACGCACAAGGTAGCGTGGAATTCATCAGAGGTTTGCCCCTTGCCAACTGCAGCCATGTCAACCGCGACCAGCTCAGTCATTTCTGGGGGAAATCCCGTCGCCGCACCATGACCAACTTCCTCATAGTTGCTGATCAAGATGATGGTAGTTTGGACAGGTTTCAATCCGGCTGCATCAATAGCTTTCACCGCAGCCAGGATATTGGCAACACAGGCTTTGTCATCCAAATGACGGGAGCGCACAAATCCATTGTTCATTTCAACACGTGGATCGAAAGCCACAAAATCTCCCACTTCGATCCCCAAAGCGCGGGTTTCAGCGTCGGATGTGGTGCGCACATCCAGGCGCACTTCGACATTGTCGTCGTCTCTCGCTGTCTCGCCCACTTTTTTGCCATATACATGCACGGACGCCATTTTCAGTAAGAGCGACCCGCGAACTTCCCCACTTTCCCTGGTAAACACAGTGCAACCTTCGCCCTCAACGGTATTCCAAGGAAAGCCGCCGATCTTAGTCAGTTTGAGGCGGCCGTTGGATTTGATCTCTTTGACCATTGCACCCAGCGTATCTACATGGGCAGTTAATCCTCGGGGTTTATCAGAGGCCTCACCGGGCCAAATCGCGATCAGCCCACCCTTACGGGTGCGCGAGATCTCTAAAAACGAAAATTCTCTAACAGCTTGTTCAACGTAATTTATCGCTGCCTGGGTGAATCCCGTAGGGCTGGGGATTTCCAACAAGCCCGTGAGGAAATCGAGCATGTAATGAGTATCGATCTCAGCTATTTTTTTCATAATTGATTTGGTTGGGAACTGCCAGGCCTTCAAATCCTTCAATCGCTTGGCGCCAATCTTCAGGGATGGGGATCGTGCTGGAGGTGTAATAATCAAATGCCACCAGCACAATTCTGCCATCAGCCAGAATCTGGCCCGTCTCGCTATCTTCAATCAGATGGAAACTGTCCAAGCTTTTGGTTCCCAGACGTGAGATACGCATACCTACTCGCACGGGCTGCCCCCACATGATCGGTGCTCGAAAATTGACGTGAGCATCAGCCATGATCATCCCAAGATCTAAGAACGAACCTCCATCCCAAAGTCCCAAGTGCTTAACGTACGCAATTCGGGTTTGTTCCATATAAGTGAGATAGCGGGCATTGTTGACGTGCCCTTGGGGATCCAGATCGCCATAACGTACATTAATTGGGTGATAAAATCGGAATTCTGTCATAATGAAATTATACCTCTGGAATTCCCGTGTGCTTTACGTTTTACCCTTTCCGAATTAGAATTGGCCCGCCATGAATGACCAAATCAATGAAACACAACCTACACAAATAGACCCTTTGGTGGAAGGGGATACAGCACCAATCAGGATTGACAACGTTGAAAACGCGTCCCAACCCAAAAAGAAAAAAGGGCGCCCCTGGCTACGGCGAGGAGGGTTGCTGCTCTTTGGGTTGATCCTCGTTCTTGGAGTAGGTGGATTCCTGGGCTATCAAAACGGTATCAGCAAAAGAACCAGAGAAGAGGATTTTAGGCTGGCTGTCGCTGTTGCCGAACAGTATGAACTGGGAGTTCTAGATATGGAAGCCGGACGCCACGAAGTGGCGCGCCAACGCTTTGAATATGTCATCGGCCTGGACCCCACGTACCCAGGGGTAACCGACCGATTAGCTGAAGTACTCTTGGCTCTCAATGCCACCGCAGTTCCGACCCCCGTCCCGCAGCCAACTGCCATCGAGCCAACCCCAACGCCGGACACGCGTGCCGAAGAGGATATGTTCGTCCAAGCAGAAAGCTATGTTGCTGGTAAAGAATGGAGCCTGGCCATCGAAACCCTGGAAATGCTGCGCAAGAAAAATCCAGATTACAGACCGCTAGATATCGACGGCATGATCTATATGTCCTTGCGGCAGCGTGGAATCCAAAAGATCGGTTTAGGGAATTTGGAAGGGGGCATATATGATCTCGCCCTAGCCGAAAGTTTCGGCATCTTGGATGCCGAAGCTGACAGCTACCGTTCTTGGGCGCGCCTTTACATCACTGGGGTCAGCTTTTGGGAAGTGGATTGGGCACAAGCGGTGAATTATTTCGAGCAATTATCGGCTATGACACCCAATCTGCATGATGGCACTGGCTATAATGCCGCCCAACGATATGTCGATGCCTTGATCAACTATGGAGATTTCCTAGAGCTCGAGGGTCTTTGGTGCGATGCAGTCTGGGTTTGGGATAAAGCGTTTCAATATACTGGCAATGCCGCTTATCAGGAAAAGATCACTAACGCCCAAAATAAATGTGAATAAGAAAAGAATAATCTAACGGATGAACACTCCCACCTGGGCACTTACCCTTGCATATTGGATGCACATGCTGGCCACCGTCATTTGGATCGGTGGCCTTGCTATCTTGACATTGATCATCATCCCGACAGCCCAAAAAACCCTGAACAAAAATACTTATGCTATCTTCCTGGAAAACCTTCAACGGCGTTTGGATCCCTTAGCCTGGTTTAGTGTGATCGTTCTGTTAGGTAGTGGCATGCTGCAGATGAGTGCCAACCCAAACTATGAGGGATTTCTGGCAGTCAATAACCCCTGGGGATGGGCCATCCTGGTCAAACACATTGTCTTTGGGGTTATGGTGCTTACAAGCGGCTATATCACCTGGGGGATCATTCCAGCCATGCGGCGGGCAGCTATGCGTCAAGCGCGCGGAAAGGATGTACCTGAAAGTGCAGCTCTCCAAAAACGGGAATGGCTATTACTTCGAATCAACCTTGTACTTGGCATCATCGTATTGGGCCTGACCGCGCTGGCGCGCGCATCCTGACTCTTCCAAATGTTTTACCATGATCAACCGAGACGATTTGCGCACGAATAAATCTCGTTTGGTGGTGGGCATCTTCCTAAGTGGGGCGATTTATGTGGCTTTTTCTTATACCTTTCCCTTGACGAAGTACTATAACGTTATTCCTCCCTTAGACTACACAAAACTGACCGATTACTCCTTGCTTGGATTTTTTGCTTATATCTTTGGGATAAGCATCCTTTTCGGCATCTATATCTGGGCCATCAAAAGAATTGCCCAAGGCCAGTTGAATCTAAGTATCCATGCGATATTTATCACCAGCGCATTTTTCGCGCTGATCCTGGTCTTTTCTTACCCTCAGACTGCCATCGACATCTTCATCTATGCTATCCGGACGCGAGGATGGGCCCTTTACGATTTGCAGCCCTTGGCAACCGCGCCCGAAATGCTGCCAGCCACTGATCCATGGTTGGGCCTGGCAGGAGAATGGCTGGATGCCCCTTCTCCCTACGGCCCGGTTTGGGAGTGGCTTTCATTGGGTGCCTTCTACCTGGTGCGAGGGAATTTCCTAGGGCATCTTTTCGCATTGAAAGGGATCGCCGTTCTTTCCTACCTTGGCTGTTCCTGGCTAATTTTCCTGATACTGAGAGAGCGGCGGCCAGATTGGACACGTGTTGGATTGATTGCATTCGCCTGGAATCCTCTAGTATTATTTGAGAGCGCTCAGAACGGTCACAACGATATCGTAATGGCCTTTTTCTTAGTAGTAGCAATTTGGGCGTATTTTAAATTAAGTAACACGGTTCCTGATAGAAACCGTGTTACTTTTGCGAATCTATCCTTTTGTGTCTTCATGGCAGCCTCAATTCTAGTAAAGTTTGTAACCATCGCTGTCCTGCCATTCTTTCTGCTGGGGATCGCAATGCAGAAAGGCAAGTGGCACCAACGCGTTCTTACGCTGTTGGGCTACGGAGGGGCGATATCCCTATTGCTACTTCTTGGGATGCTACCGCTTTGGCCCAGCGCAGACAATTGGGCCGTACTTACAGCTAACTTGGGTGCAGGCCGCTCGTTGATGGCCCTATTGGTGCTGAGTTTAAAGAATACCTTGGGAACCAATCCGGCCTTCGATCTGGCTCGGGGGCTGCTTTACGCTGTATGCATTATCATTTTCTTGTATTTCACCTGGAGAATATTGAATAAGCGTGAGCAATCGATAACAGGTCCGATTAGCGGCGGCTATTTCCTGCTATTCTTCTATGTGCTTCTGGCAGCCCCCACGTTTCATGCCTGGTATTTGCTGTGGTTCTTGCCCTTGGGCTCGCTGTTACTCCCCAAACCACGACCGCTATTATCTGGGATCGTTTTTTCGATCACCGCCCTTTACGCCATTCCATATTTCGAGACCGTCCGAGTCTGGTTTCCAGTTCTCTTGAAGAATCATCTCTTGGGCCATATCATCGGGGTCACTTTGCTAATTATCCCTCCCATCTTAGCTCTAATTCGACCCTTTCGATTGGCTGCCATCGAACCATAACTACTTGACAAAGGGATAGCCGCGAGAGGAGAACCCCGGCTATCCCTTTTTCCAATCTCCCTTCAGCTAAGGTTCATTGGGCAGAATAGTGAAAAGCCCCGGTTCACCTGGAAAGTAATGGTACAAGGCGCGCTCAGGAAAGGCTTCTATTAGAGGTTCGCCCCTATCATCATCTTGCAGGGTCCAGGCAAATATAAAGGGAGTTTCGAGAAATGGATCAGCAAGATTCAGTAAAATGGCATAATCACGCCAATCATCAGCATGCACAAGTACGATGGCAGGTGCGAGCGCATCGGCTTCAGATGTCAAAAAGGGCTCCATAGCGGCGGCATCGACTTCATAAAAAACATGTTCGGAAATAAGTCGTTGAGGGGTATAAAAGATCAAGTTCCCTGCAACCAACAGAAATAAAACTGCGCTCATCCCATACGAACGAATCCACACAAAGTGATGAGCCTGCGACATTTTACGGTTGATCCATCCGGCTAGCCATGCGATCCCAGCTGCGCTAATCAGCGAAAAACCATACAAACCCTCGTAGAAATAACGCGCACCCGAAACCCAATATGACAGGTAGACAATTATCAAACCAAGGGAGACGCCAAACAATAGCCAGGCTTTCTTATTGCGGCGAATTACCAACAAACCAAAGGGAAGGAAAATCCAAGAGTATATACTCCACCCAAAGAGATCACCCGCGCCTTCCGCAAGACTGCGCCAGGTATTGAAAAAAGCCTGTCTTAATGAATGTCCACCCTCGAGCACACCGTATCCTGGGCCAAAGCCGATCTTATCGAACTCCCACCATAGAGCATACGGATTTCGCAAGGGATCTCCAGTCAATGCAAATTGCCAGAGAAAATGGATACTTCCAATTAAAAGTACCCCGACTCCCACAGTGATTACTCGCCAGCGGATCACTCGAGATCCGCGCCATAATAAGATCATTCCATGGATGGCAAAGGGAAGTGCAACTCCCAGAGCTGTTAAAGGGCGGCTGATCGCCAGGACCCCCAGGGTGAGTGCCGCGCTCAACGTTGGCAACCACCCCCAAACGTGATCTTGCTCATCCACGACATCGAGCCAGGATATCGCAAAGGCTGCGCTGAGCACGAATCCCCAGGGATGTGAGAGCTGCATCCCCGAATATAGCAAGAAGATCGGCGAGGTGACTGTCAGCCCCGCGGCCAGCAATCCACACTTTTCCCCCAGAGTTTTCTTCCCTAGCCGATATGTTAGCCACACCCCAAGGCCAGCCAAAAGCGGATTGACCAGAGTTCGAAAACCTACCCGCTCTCCAAAGGAAAGCACCACAGGCCAGCCTAATGGGTATTTGCCAAAGCGCTGCCCCTGGTGATCTACAACAAAAGGGACAAAGAAATACTCTGATTCTGGGGGAGATGGGAGGGAGAATTTTCCGCCAGCAATGGCCTGTGCCTGCCAAACATAGGCATACTCGTCTTCGAGATGGGGTAATCCCTTAAAGATGTTCAGCGATATCCAGGCTGTGATGATGACAGCCAGGATGCTCAAGCCTAGGGCAATACGGTCGAGTCGAGTCATGATTGAAGATTGACAATCAAAGCATAATCTTCAATCAGCGATTATGCCTGAATAGCTTTTAAGGCATCCAATGTGACTTCGTGGAGATGGCCATTTGTGGCACAAATTCCTCGATTACCAGCCAGTGAGCGGCCGCGGGTGAAATCGAGAGCTTTCCCATCCAGGTCTGTGACGCGGCCACCGGCCTCCTCGATCACAATCGAACCTGCAGCTTGATCCCAAATCTTTTCGCGATACTCTCGTCGTTTTGGCGAGAGCAAGCGCAGGTAGATCTCACCGCCACCAGCAGCCAATACGGCGTATTTGGCTTGACTGTCCATGCGGACAGGTTCAGCTGATATGCCTAGAGCTTCTGCAAATACATCGATCTGGCTGACGTTGGTGTGACCAGACTCAAACGAACGCAGAACGCGCGCTTGAGTTGGATCCGTGCGATTGGAGATGGATAAACGCTCCAATAGTGCATCATTCTCCAGAGATGCTGCCCAGACGCCTTGGCCTCGCGCTGCGACTACCAAGGAAAGAGAGTCTAAGTTGGGGCAGCCTAAAACACCCACCTGCACCTGACCATCCTCAACAAGGGCAAAGGCAACGGCGTATTGATCTCCCCGTAAGAAACCTTTGGTACCATCGATGGGGTCCAAGGTCCAGTAACGCGGCGCAGATTCGGCAGAGCCGCGGTCGATCCACTGGCAGACCAAATCGGATGTCGCCCCCGCGGCAAATCGGCCTACAAATGCAGTGATCCTCTCCAACGTTGGTTGTTCTTCGGGATTTTGCAATGCTGATGAGTCTTCTTCCCCAATCAATGGATCGTCAGGGAAATTTTTATCCAGCAAATGACCGATTAGCGCCTGGGCGGCAAAATCTGCCACAGTGACCGGTGAACGATCCTCTTTGGTCAGTGCTGAGGAAATCATCTCAGCCTGGACTTGCTTTACGAGTGCCGAGGCCTGTCGGACTGAATGAATAGCAAATTTGATTTCAGGGTTCTGTGTATTGAGCATAGTTCATGAAAGATCAATTTCTATTAATTGATTCTCCACCACCGCTGTTAGATCATACGTCATCGCGCCGGTAATCTGAGCTGGAACCATCGACCCAATGGGGATTTCCCCCTCGATAATGACCATACCATCGATCTCGGGAGCGTCGCGGTAGCTGCGACCCAGTGAGAGGCCATCGCCATGGCCTTCGATAAGCACATCTAGGATTTTGCCAACGTAGCTTTGGTTGCGCTCCAGAGAAATGCCTTGCTGGATCTCCATCAACCTTTCCCAGCGTTCCTGCTTGACCTCTTCGGGAACAGGGTCCCCTAAGGGCTCGCTGGTCGTACCCGGCTCAAAGGAGAATTGGAAGGCCCCCACCCGGTCAAAGCGCACCTCCTCGATGAAATCCAATAATGTTTGGAACTCTTCCTCGGTCTCTCCTGGATAGCCAACGATAAACGTGGTTCGCAAAGCCAGATCAGGAAGCGTTTCGCGCATATAACTCAAGGTATTGTGCACCCAGTCCATATTGGCTGGACGGCGCATGCGTCTAAGTGTGGCAGGGTGAGCATGCTGCAGGGGCATATCCAGGTATGGCAAAACCTGCTCGTGAGCTGCCATCACTTCGATCAACTCGTCAGTAACATACCCGGGATAGGCATATAAGATCCGCACCCAGGGGATTTCGGGCACAACCTGAACCATATTCTCTAGCAAGGTCGCAAGCCCATTGCGCATTCCCAGGTCATGACCGTAGTCGGTGGTATCCTGAGCAATCAGGTTGATCTCATAAGCGCCCATTTCTTGTAGGGCATGAGCATCCGCGAGAATGGCATCCAATGGGCGGCTGACCGCGGTGCCCTTGATCAACGGAATAGCGCAGAAATCGCAGGGGCGGCGGCAGCCATCGGCGATCTTAAGATATGCGCTGGCCCCCTGGATGCTGACGCGCTGCGCTCCAGCTTCATCCGTGCCAACCGTTGCCACATCCGGCAGATGATAAACTGGCTCGGGGTGTTTACTCTTCCGTAGTGATTGCACCACATCGAGGATGTCCATCCAACGCCGCGTCCCCAAAATACCATCGATACCTTGAACTTGCTGCGCGACTTGTTCGCCATAGCGTTGGGTCAGGCAGCCTGCCGCGATCAAGACCTGATCATCCTGCTTTTGAGCAGCCAGTTCTCGAAGAACACTCAAGGATTCCTCTTTGGCAGGACCAATGAACCCACATGTGTTGACAATGAGCACACCTGCTTCAGCTGGGTCATCGGTGGGCTGATATTCAGCATTCATGAGCAATTGTGCCATCGAGTCTGAATCGACTGTGTTTTTGGCACAGCCTAATGACAATAAATGGAAAGTATGTTTATTCAAAATAATATACCTATTCGTTCAAATCGAATAACTCAAGCCAAAAGAAAAAGGGAAATACTCACTACGATATCAACCAGATCAAGGAACTGGAGTCGGGGATAATGTTGGCGTTGTTAACGGTGTTTCGGTCGCAATAGGTGAAACTGTGGGCGTAGGAGTCTGGATTCCGTCCGCAGTGATCACAAAATTGACCACCTCGCCATAGAAACCCAATACACCCAGTTCAACGCCGTTATACGTAACGTGCAATCCAGCCGCATTTCCAGTCAAGATTTCGACTGTCTCATCTCCTGCAAAGGCGTAGTCACCCCCAGAGGTCACGCGGCCATCATATTCAATTTCACCGTCTACAGTAATTCTCATATACGCTCGCTGACGGATCGAAATTTGGATGCGGATGAGTTTCTGGGCATCTTCTAGCGTAAAGGGAGCCTCTTCGGCCTCCACAACGGCCCCTCCAGCTTCTGCATCAGCCGCCTCATCAATGGGTGATGGGATTGTTGCTGTCGCCGTTGGCACTATGGTAATTGTAGCCGATGGCAACAGAACCTCAGCTATTGAAGGTGGAGTTGGTGCAGGTTCCACTGCAGATCTCACGGCTGCGATACGCATACCGGCCCAAAGCGCAAAGCCGATCAAAAATATCACAATGAAACCACTGACGATCACGTCCCGGGAAAATATGCGGCGTGGGACATTATTGGTTTTCCTAGTCTGGCGAGTCGCCCGGCCGCGCGCGGGCCGCGTTTGGCGACGCTCGAACAATTTCGATTGAAGATCCTCTGCAAATCGCAATAATAATGGCTCAGGATCCAATCCCAAAAATTCGGCGTAGTTCTTCAACATTCCACTGCCCTGGACGGTTGAGGGCAATGCATCCATATCACCACGCTCCAGGGCTTGCAAATAGTGAATCCGGAGGTGGGTGTGCCGTTCCACATCTTCTCGTGAAAGCCCTAAAAGCTCCCGCTGTGATCGCAAAGTTTCCCCAACCTCAGCTAAGCTGGCGCTCTCATCTTCAGTTACAGGGGAATCATCTGGATCAGTGTCAGCTGTAGGCTCAGAGCTCTCTTCATTATCCACGTCTTCCTGAGAACCCTCTTCTGGAGGCATGAAGGTGAGCAATGCATCGCCTTCCCAGGCATCGAAAAGCGGTTGGACATCGATACGCAAATGCCCTGCATAGGACCGCAAAAAGCCACGCGCTTGCACGCGGGAAGGGATGACATCAAACTGACCTGCTTCCATTGCTTGCAGGTAATGAAGACGGATATGCGTCTCCTGGGCAACCTGCTCCAGAGTCAAATCCAGCGCTTCGCGAGCCTGGCGAAGTTTTTTGCCGACAGCCGCACTCATGGGATCAATTATACAAGAGAAGTATCTGCTCAGCCATGGAACGGAGTAGAACGAAAAAAGGTAGTGGTGTGCTACGCACACCACTACCTTTTTTCGATATTTTCTGATTTAGAAATGGTGCAAAAGCTGATTATTCTGCGTCAGCTTCGGCGTCGGCTGGCGTTTCGTCACCAGCCTCAGTATCTTCGGCTTCAGTATCTTCGGCTTCAGTGTCTTCGGCTTCAGTGTCCTCGGCTTCAGCTTCGATCTCTTCTTCTATCTCGTACTCGTACACAGGTTGATCTTCGATCTCGATCTCGCCTTTTTCGACGGCCTCAGCCAGGGCATCGGCTTCTTCGATTGCGGCTTCAGGAGATTCACCCTCACGGAAAACGACCACGCTGATCTCGGGAACCAGGTCCACAGTTAAGCGCACTCCGACCATATGTTTGCCGATCATACGTAATGGTTGGGCATCGATCTGGCGGTGACTAATCTCTTCGCCAACCTCTGCGGTGAGCGCTTCAGCAATCATGCGAGTGTTCACCGAGCCATACAAACGTCCAGTTTCGCTCGCCCGCACTGGGAACGTGAGCATAACTTGGGTCATCTGTTCGGCCAGACCGCTCAACTCTTCGTTGAGGATATTGCGCTGCTTGTCCGCATCCGCGCGAATACGGTCAACCTGTTTGAGCGCACCCTCAGTAGCTAAAACAGCCAAACCTTGGGGGATTAAATAGTTGCGGCCGTATCCGTTGGCAACTTTCTTGACATCGCCGGCACGGCCGAGTTTGTACACGTCCTTCAAAAGTAATATCTTCATTTGTAACAAGCCCTTTCAGTATTGAATGTCTCAGGCGAAGGGTACAACGCGCTGAGCGGGGGGATTTTACCAGAGAGGGTTTGCCAAGTCAACGCGCGTTACAGCTTCATTTTCATCCAGCCGCTGGTATTATGGAAGTCAGCCACGGCACTGCCAGGGGGGACGATCTCATCGAGGCGAGCGGCTAACTCGGTAGATAGATTCATATCGAGGAGCGGTAGTGCGTCGTCGAGGTGGCCTTCCGTGCGGGGACCAATGATGGGTGCCGTGACCGCGGGTTGGTCTTTCACCCAAAGAAGGGCCAATTGAGAGGGGGTCAAGTTGTGTTCCGCTGCGATGGGGGTGATCTCATTCCCCTTGGCAATCGCCCGATTGGTGATGCGTTGGGCGTAGATCGAGCCAATGCGTTCAGCGCGCGACCCTTTGGGGTAGTTGCGCTCATCCGCATACCGCCCAGCCAACATCCCCATGGCCAAAGGAGACCAGGGCAGCAACCTGATATCATAACGCAGTGCCAGGGGCACCAATTCGTTCTCAATGCGTCGGTCAAGCAGGTTATAGGGAGGCTGTTCAGTCACAAACCGTGCCAGTCCGTTGCGTTCGCTGATAGAAAGCGCTTCCATCACCATCCAACTTGGGAACGTCGAAGAACCGATATAACGCACTTTGCCCTGCCGAATCAAATCATCCAGGGCGCGCAGAGTCTCATCTTGAGGTATCTCGAAATCAGGTCGGTGAATCTGATACAGGTCGATCCAATCGGTGTTTAGACGACGCAGCGAATCTTCTACGGCTTGCATAATATGACGACGGGAGTTACCGCGATCATTTGGATCATCCGATTGGGGGAAGTGAAATTTGGTCGCCAGGATGATCTTTTGGCGACGGCCATCAGCCAGAGCTTTCCCCACCACACGTTCGCTCTCGCCTTTGACATACATATTGGCTGTATCAACGAAGTTGATCCCCCCGTCCAAAGCCTTGTGAATAATACGGATCGATTCAGTTTCGGGGGTTGCCCCGCCAAAGTTCAGCGTGCCCAGGCATAGAGGAGATACTTTGACTCCGGTGCGGCCAAGGTTGCGATATTCCATAATATTCTCCTAGACCTTTAGGGTTTTAGAAACCCTAAAGGTCTCAACTAAGCAAACAAAGGCTCATATGCCGACGCGCTCTCGACCAGCGCTTCTTGGTCTTCCTCACTCATGGGAGAAAAGTTCTCACAAGCATCCAACACCATCGGCAGGATGTGCTTATCCCCTGCTGTGCAAATCCCCGTGATATCTTGAGAGAGCGCGAAATGGACTGATTTTTGGATATTCTCAACATCATCGAAGGGCTGATACCAGGTTTGGTATGTTTGCTCTTGCTCACCCCATGGACCGCGGCAGATGGACTTGATGATCATCGTGCCCACATCTCTTTGGCGGCAAACGCGCAAAAGCTCTTCAGATTTCTCCCGAAATTCGGGATTGGCATACTGCACGAAATTGATCGGGAATAAGACACTATCAAAATCGAAGCGCTCCAGTGCTTCTAAGAAAACCGACGGAGTATCGACCCCATGCCCAGTAATGCCAATGAAGCGTGTCAGGCCCTCATCACGGGCCTGGATGAGCGCATCCAGCGCGCCACCTTTGCCCGTGACCTGATCTAGATCGGCCATATTACAGACAAAATGTAATTGATATAAATCGAACGTATCGACTGTCAATAACTCCAACGAACTGCGCATCTCGGCGGCAGCGCCCTCTTTGGTGCGCTCCATGGTTTTGCATCCTAAGAAAAATTGATCGCGTATCTGCGGCATCCAGGGACCCAATAGTTTTTCCGCCATGCCATAGGAAGGAGCTATATCGATGTGATTGACGCCAGCCGCGATCACACTTTCCACCACGGCATCGGCATCTTCCTGGGGCATCTCCCATAAAGCCGCCGCACCAAATATCGCCACCGTGCTCAGATGGCCCGTTCGTCCAAATCGTCGCTTTTCCATTTTCTTCCTCCTAGGTGAAAGTCACTTTCTAGTGACAGTCACCTGTAATCTTACTCCCTGCTTGCATTATCATACAGAAAGTATAATCTACTCATGCTCAAATGGCGGTATCTCTGGCTGGCGCTCTGGGTGATCGGAATCCTGTTTCCCATGGCCTGGATCGGGAAACATTCGACAAAGTTCCTCCAGGTATTCGATGCGATTTTCTCCCCAGAATGGATGCATTGGGTCATGCATGCCTTCTTATACGCTGGGCTGGCGGTTTTCTTGTTGACGGCAATTGACCGTCCAGTGATGATTAGCTCTTTTGGATTGGTCCTAGGGATTACCCTGGTTGTAGCTGGCCTTCAAGAGGGCTGGCAAGTGATCTCAGGTGTTCAAATTCAGAGTTGGAACTCGCTGTTTGACCTGGGAGTGGATATGGTTGGAGCCTTGATCGGTTTTGGGGTTTTGTTATTATCCCGGAAACTCCAAGCCTTCAAAGAAGGCCGTTTCCGGGATAATTGAATCACTCATTAAGCACATAATCCAAGGCGTACTGCGCATCAGAATAGAAACGATTGGCCTCCAACGCCGCATTGAAATCAGCCACCGCACCATTGATATTCCCCTGACGATAGAGTCCCCAGCCATGCCACAAAAGTGCCTCTTCCGAGTTGGGCGTACGCTGCAGAGCATAACCCGTCAGAGTAAGCAAATCATCATTGCGGCCACTATGAAAATAGGCGAAGAATGGTCCAAACTGGTAGCGCAGCATTCGCTGGGGGAGACCGTGTGTGCGGGCGTTGTCATAGGCTTGAGCAGCTTCCTCGTAACGTTCGAAGAACAATAAATTCGTTCCCAAGTTGAACCAGGCAAAGGCATCTTCGGGGTTGGCATCGATCTCGGCCTGAGCGGCTTCCAGGGCAAGTTGCCGGTTGACATCCTCCTCCCACGCTGAACCCAGGATGGCTTTGACCGTCTCCTCCTGGTAGGGCAAGTAGATCAACATATACAAGCGGTTGAAGGGCTGCCAATATTCATCCACCGTAGCGTAATCCAATGTACGGTTCGGGCCGCGGTAGGTATCCTGCACGGTGAAGGTTCCCCTGGCTTCATCATAGCCAGTGATCAATAGGTAGTGCGCCGCCCAAAGATCATCATTAGGCCAGTACTCTCCATCGAAGAAGAAACTGGCCTCGATCAACACCGGTATTTCTGCTGCCACAAACTGCTTGAGCAACTCGAGATCGCCACCTACGCGGTACTGGGTGTTCAACCAACCGGCGTAATTACGGGAGAAATGAGCCATCTCTTCCATATTGACGTTGCGGTCTTGTCGTACTGGCTTTATAAGAGTGGAGATATCGAACTGATCACCCTCCCAGCCATAAAAATGTAGATACCCTGATAGGGCCGCCGGTCCGCAGTTATTCCAATCCTGCTGCTCCCAACCCTTGGCTTCCAACTCGACCTTTTCAGGGAGTGGAGTAGCAGACGCGGTCGGGGTAACAATCGTGGCAGGAATTTCAGTGCTGGCATTTGTGGGTATTGCTGCTTCCGTAGCAGTCGCAGTGAGGAGTATCGTGGGTATCGGTGTGGCAGTATTCGAGAGAGCCCGCGTTTCCACCTTCGGGGTGGGCAGTGCTTCAACAGGGTTGATCACACCCCTGAGGTACGTCATGGCAATATCCAACCGCCAGGAAAGCCGCTGGTTGATAGCAGGGATCTGGTAAAGCAGCAACGCTACGATGGCCGCGGCAATCGCTAATAATATGATTTTACCGGTAAACTTTTTAAACATGTCCCGAATTGTATCCATCAATTCTAAATATGTCACCGCAAGAAGCCACCGAAGGCCTTGCCCCAAAGCGAACCCCCCTCCTTGGAACTTGCCTCACGCCCGACAGCGGCACGCCGTTTTGAGAATTGTAGAATTGAACCTCCTCGTTGACGCTGCTATACCCGCATGGTAGAATTTTTCCCGCTCGATTTCGAAGCTTTCGAAATCGCCCCCATCGTCTAGTGGCCTAGGACATAGCCCTCTCAAGGCTAAAACCGGGGTTCGAGTCCCCGTGGGGGCATCAAAATTAGATAAAACTTCTCCAGTTTATTCCGTGGAGGAGTTTTTGTCTTTAATACGCTTTGATTCTCGAGAGAAATTGAATGATCTACCGTTGGATGAGGGGAAATAGGTTTACTGATACACCAAAAAGCGGTTCGAGTCCATTACCCAATTTATTGGGTATCGTATTCTCAGAAGGGTCGAGTCCTTTTTTTGGTTTTGATCTAACCCTATTCACAAAGAGGTTCGATGCGATACAATTCCCGCTCCTCACAAGTCAGTTGGCGTATGTAGCGATTAGTAGCGATCCAATTTTTCAACTCATCTAGAGTAGGGTTCATCAAATGCCATTGAATGATAGTTCTATCCGAAGAACCCGAAAGAGCAGTTTGTCCATCTGAGCTGATCGCGATATCAAATACCGTAGCCGGTTCTCGACCTCGAAATTCGCGAATCAGTTGTCCGTTGTCAATATCCCATAACTTCAGTGTGCCATCCATGCCGCTGGTCAAGGCGATACTGCCATCTTGACTGATTTCGACCCGGGCGCGAAGATCACTATGCTGCCCAAAGCGGCGAAGTTCCTCTCCGGTAGCCAAATCCCAGTGGATGATCTGACCAGCGTTACCGGCAGCAATGGCTGTCTCGCCATCCGGCATGAAGGCGATGCCGCTGGATCCCTGTTCAATCATATCTCCTTCAGGGATAAAGCTGCGAATTTCCTCACCTGTTTCCAAATCCCAGAAGATCATGCTGCTGTCGCCGGAATCGGAGAGTGCTGTTCGACCATCGGGGCTGAAAGCCACAGACCATAAACCTTTGCCATGCCCATCCAGACGATGAATGGCCTCCAGGGTATCCAAATCCCATAAGATCAAGGTGCCATCGACAGAGCAGGTCAGCGCGTGGTCTCCGTCGGGCGAGATGTCTATACCTGGAATCCACCCCTCATGCCCCTCCAGCCGTCCAATTTCGCGCCAGTTTTCTAAATCCCAGAGACGAACAAAAGGTTCGTTGGAAGCAAGCAATCCGGTTCGACCATCGGGGGTTATGGCAACCTGGAAGATGACATCAACAGGAATTTCGGCAGAATTGATTTGGGCACCCGATTCAAGATCCCAAAGACGTATACTGGTATCCTGGGAGAGCATCGCTGGACTGGCTGCACCCGATACAGATAGAAATGCCTTTCCATCGGGTGTGAAAGTCGTATCCCAAACCATGTCCTGGTGTCCAAAATATTGCCCAATCTCCATGGCATCACCTAACTCCCATAGGATAATATCGCCATCCAGGGCGCTTGAAATCGCCGAACGACCGTTTGGGCTTAGGGAGACATCTAAGACAGCGCTTTGGTGAGCCTTCAGTTGCGCGATGACTTCGCCGCTTTGCAGATTCCATAAGATCAAGCTGTTATCATCAGAAGCTGTCAGGGCTTTTTCGTCATCAGCGCTGATCGCCACCGACCTAACCGAATCGCGATGTCCTTCAAATGAGAGAGTTTTGTTGGCGCTAGCCAGATCCCATAATGTGGTGACATTATCATAATAGGATGCAAACAATGCGTGGCTTCCATCTGAGGTAATTGAGATGTCGTACGCGTCATGATCCAGATTATCAAACCTTTTTAAGATTTCCCCACTGCTAGTATCCCATAGGATCATTTCGAATATATCAGTCCCTTGTTCAAATTTCTCCGTACCAAGATCAGAGAATAGCTCCGCGTCTCCTGCGCTTGATAAGATTGAATTCCCATTGAGGGAGAATACGGCTTCTACCACACCAGAAATATGCCCCTCAAAACGATGCCTCTCTTCGCCGGTTTGGAGATCCCAGAGAATTAATTCACCTTTGTTTTCAAAGGAAGTCCCGGAAAAACCTCCCGAAATGGCAGTCGAACCATCAGGGCTGAGATCAACCGCACGCACGGCTCCAGAATGACCGAAGAGTTGGAACCGCGCTATCCCCTGGTTCAAATCCCAATAGAACACCCGGGAGTCATCTCCAACCGAAAGGGCGCTCGCCCCATCAGGAGAAAACATAATCTCGTTGATTTTCTCTGTATGCCCAAAGAACCGCTGGATTTCTTCACCGCTGGATATTTCCCATAAAACAATCGAACCATCACTAAACCCTGACATGGCTGTATCCCCATTTGGGCTGAGGGCTACCGAGGTCGCTGGGGCCTCCACACCAAAGAAAATCGCTTCCGCATCATAGCGCTTGATGGGACCAGGGGCATAGGCTGCGTCCATCAAAATGCGCTGCGATTCAATCGGCGGATTATCAATGCGGTTGGCTGCCAGAGCCAGCACGAGAGCCGTAGAGCTATCCAAGTTGTTCAGCGCTTGTTGTGCGTTTGCTGCCAGGCTCAGGCTGTAGGCTTCCAAAGCCTGTCGTTTCTGGTTGAATGTGAGTGCGGTCAGTCCCAAGGCGATGATGGTGGCAAGTGCGAAGATCCCCACCAGCGCGCGCAAGAACAACCGCGAGCGTTGTTCTAGGGAAGCTTCACGCGCCTTTTGGGCTGCTTCTTTTTCTCGGAAAGCTTCCCGCTCTCTAAGGCTTGCCGCCAAAAATTTCCCTTCTGTCCTGGTAAGCGCAAGATCTGTTGTTTGTGCCCACTCCGCGTATTGATCCAGGCGGGAGCCGCGAGCAAGAAAGCTGGCATCTTCCCCGGCTTGGAGCCATTCATTGGTAGCTATGGCTAACCTGCGCTGCATACGAATATCATCGCGATAACTATCCAACCAGTTGCGCAGCCGGTGCCATTCACGCAGCAAGGCTTCGTGGGCAACCTCGACTGTAGGTTGGCGAGTGCCTGGATCGTGATCGAAGGTCAATAGACGCGCCTCACCGCATAGATCGAGAACATCTTTGACAGATTGTTTGTCTAACGATTCGGTTGATAGGGTTTCCAGTTCCGGGCGCAATACTCGCCGCCGGGTATCTTCTGCTCCCTCTCCCAAGGTGATCAGGCGGAGAAATATCTGCTGGGTAATTGCTCTGTCGTTCTCATCCAGCTTATCGTAGAGTTCTTCGGCTCGCCGCGCCAGAGCTTTGGAAACACCCCCAATGCTCTTATACGCCTGATGAGTCATAACGTGTCCTTGGCGATGATCGAAAAGTTCAGTCAAGGCATACTGCAGCATAGGCAATGCCCCGGGGCGTTGTCTGACATCTTTTACAATTATCGAAACTAGACCCGGTTCGAATTCGATACCCATCTGTTTAGCTGGTTCTTGGATAGCTTTTTCCAGTTCATCGGTTGAAAGTGGCAGCAGTACTTCTGAATGATCGGCTACAAGCGAGCCAAGTCCCGAGTGTTTTAGCGGGCGATCGTAAAAATCTGCTCGCAGCGTGATGATCACCTTCACCTTACCCCGAGGATCATTGACTGCCTCACATAAGTTTTTGATAAAGAGTTCACGATCATCTCCATCCACATCCTCGAAGTAAAGCTCCTCGAATTGATCCACGACCATCAATAGCCGATCATCTTCCAAGGGCAGCACTGCCTGGGTTATTGCATTGAGACCTTCACCATGCTGTTGTAGCATTTTCGTAAGATCGATATTTTTCTCTGCCGACACCTTCAATAAAGCAATTTCCAGTTCTTCCAATGGTTGATCGCCCGGGGTCATTTCGGCAATAAACCATTGCGATGACCCTGGCAGCGCCCCGCGGCGTAAAGCGGGCAGCAGACCGGCTTTAAAGATGGAAGATTTCCCGCTACCACTTGGTCCAATCAAGGCTAAAAAGCGTCCGGCTACTTCGTTTTCCTTTTGGGTTTGTTGAGTTTCCCAGGATGACATCCGGGATAGCAATTTGCTGATCATTACCTCACGCCCAAAGAAATCCGCTGCGTCAACTTCCTGGAAGGGATGCAATCCTTTATATGGGTTGCGCACTGTCGCTTCTTGCTCTGCAACAAACGCCTCAGGTTCTGTTTGGGATTTTTCGCGAAGGCTTTGCAGTAGAGCATGTGCCATTGATAGCGCGTCGAGAAATCGCTCATCGGGATTTTTTGCAGTGGCTTGTTGGATGATCTCATCAATAGCAACTGGAATTTCCGGACGTACCTTCAGTATGGACGGGATGGGCTCATTGAGATGTTTTTCGATCAGTTTGTTCTTCTGTACATCCGGGAAAGGATGCTGTCCAGCCAGCATTTCATAAAGTACGATGCCCAAGCTGTAAATATCTGTCAGAGGGGTAGATGGCTCTCCCTGGACGATCTCGGGGGAAATATACCCTAGCGATCCGGATGTATCATTTTCAGGGTCATACTCATTCGCGTCATCTAAACCTTCCCAGATCATGGTTGCGATGCCGAAATCTGTGAGATATGCATTGCCATCTTGGTCCAGTAAGATGTTGGCAGGTTTGATGTCGCGATGAACAACCCCCTGCTGATGAGCCATCGCCAGGGCGTTGGAAATTTGCTCGATCATCCGAACTGCGGGTTCGAGATTCCATGCTCCCTGCTTGAGAGTAGCAGCAAGATTGCCCCCTCGGATCCAGCGCATCACCAGGTAAGCGCCATCCGGTTCGCGCCAGAAATCATATAATGGCACGATATGAGGATGTTCCAGGCGAGCAACCAGTCGGGCTTCATTCTCAAAACGGCGGATGAAATCGGGGCGATTGGCAAACTCTGGGAGAATCACTTTGATAGCGACATCTCGACCGACTACCGGTTGGTGGGCGCGGAAAACTATACCAACATGCCCTGTACCCAGAATCTCATAAACTTCGTACCCACGGATTCGGCGCTCAATCGACGCTGGAACCCCAGGAAGCAAATCTCCCTCACGGATTTGCTCAAAGAGAGCGACTGTTTTTTCTTCCGGCTTCGTATCCAGTTCGTTTTTTAGGATGGGAATTAAATTTTCGTACTGTACAATGGCAGCACTTCGCTGACCGCTAAAAGCCAGTAAGCGCATAACCTGGCGATGGGCAGCTTCTGACCATGGTTCAAGTTCCACCTGGCGTCTTGCGTAAGCGAGTGCCTGCTTATATTCCTGAGCATTCTCATAGTATGCCGTCAGCCGAGATAAGGCTTCTACCAACTGCCGGTTTAATTTTTCTCGTTTGATCAAGACCCATTCATCAAATTCCACACTGTCGTCAATAGAAAATCCCTCTAGAAACTCGCCGTGGTAAAGCTTAACAGCTCCCTCGACCTGTCCTACATTTGAATCATCAATGCTGTCTAAGGATATGGACTGTGAAACTGAATCCAAGTCCAGCCAGGTATCGCTGGCGGTGTTGAATTGGATGGTGTCACGGGAGATCAGCAAATATGGGGGCTCAGCATTGCGGTCTTGAATCACCCCCCTTAGGTTTGACAGAGCATAACGCAAATTGTTGCGTGCATCTCGACTGGACATATCCGGCCACAAAAGAGTGGCTAATTTATCACGGTGATGAGAACGTTCTGCTTCTGTAACCAGGTAGGCTAACAAAGCTCTAACTTTATTAGAATTGAACCCTTCCGCAAGCTCTCCGCCGAAGGAAACCTGGATTGGCCCTAGCAATGAAATGGATAGTTGTGCCATAAACCCTCCCGCGTACAAGCTTGATGGCTGTAATTGATTATATCCTCTAATTATTGACAACACGTATTCACCACGTCAAAGTCACGAATCGATCACATGCTATTGATATTCTCCGGGCACATTTTATCAATTTGAGTAAAGGAGAATAAAATGAAGAAGCTAACCCTAATCCTACTTTTTTCATTCCTTATGCTGGCAGTTGCAGCGTGTCAGCGAGGTCCATCGCCTGAGGAAATTATCCTGTCCCAGGTTGATCTGATTGCCAGAGGAGATCTGGAGGGCATGGCATCGATCTACGCAGATGATATTAGTTTTACCATGACCGGATTCCCTCCCGAACCCTTGCACTTGAGTGGCAAGGAGGCTGTACAAGGCTGGGTGTCCGAACAGCTTGCAGACAATATGCGCATTGATTTATCGGTCACCAGCGCAGAGGGGAACATGGTCAAGGCTACGACCGGTTTTATCACCGATTCGTTTGCGGCTATGGGACTTGAGAAACTATACTGTGACGAGGTGTATGTTTTTGAGAAGGGTTTACTGAGTGAATGGTCGTGCACTCTGACCGAGGAGTCAGTTGATGAATTCATGGCCGCTGTGCAAGCCATTGAAGCCACTGCCTCGCCGCCGAAGATCATGGTCACTTTTGATGGTGAACAATGCTTGGTCAACGGACCTGATTCAGTAACCGAAGGCCGGGTATTGTACAGTTTCGACAATAAGAGTGGTTCCACAGCCCGCATGGGAGTAGCTAAATTGGATGATGGGTTGTCCGCCGAAGAAGTGCTTTCATCCATTGGATCCGGTTCGAGTGAACTTCCAAGTGGGGCTACGAAATACTCTGGCACCAAAGGCGTCTTGGCCGGGAAAACCCTGGATGAATATGGAATAGACATGGAGCCAGGGGTGTACATATTGTCTTGTGCGTTCGTATCTTCAGATGAGGCCTATCCAGGTCAGGGATTGACGATAAACGAATAAGGGATTGAATTCGGGTAATTGCGACAATTCAAATATACAATTTACCGGCTATTAGCCTGAACTATGGCGAACGATGGCCGGTTTTTCTTTTCTGGTTGATGACATGACCACACAAACACACCACTATCTGTCCTATCTATTGAGTCTGTGCCTAACTACTGAATATGGCAAACCTGAGTGGCAAGCCTCATTAGAAAGCGCACATACCAATAAACGCATGAGTTTTACAAACCTAACTCTGAAATCCCCATGGACGATCGATGACGATATCTAAGATCAGTCACCCAGTATTAGGCACACGACTAATAAATCATGTACGATCAAGAAAAGTAACGCCAGCGTTCCTTGACGATTCAAGGTTCGAGAATTATCATTTTGATACGTAATTTTGACGTGACTCATTACCCCCAAAACTGCATTATTTAGCCAGGATCGGGGAAGGGTGCGGTTCGGAACAGATCAACGTGGGGGCACTGGCACAAAAAGACAGGCTGCAATTGCAGCCTGTCTTTTTGTTTACGGCAGAACGGGGCCATCCGGCCCCGTTCTGCAAAGTATGATGGTTCTCATAAGCTCATGTTTTCAGCATGAGCCCGAGTCCGCTTGGGTGTTTTTTCAGTATATTGCTTATTGTTCGATGTCAATTTCCTGCTGATCAAAAAACGAGACTAACCTCTTCTGGTTTAGCCTCGTTCTCTATTACGATTGATCTTACGGGGATATCGGAGCCCAATTATTCCACTGCAAACCCATACCACGTGATGCACAAGCATCATCAAGTTTCTCAAATTTGAGACGATCCTTATCTTCGCCGGCCCAGCGAATTAAATACACCCCAACTTGATCGGGAGTGCAATCAGTGCCCTCACCCAGGGCTTCAATGGCCCGCACCGTCATCACCATGCCATCAAACGTCCACTCTTCCAAACTGCCCGGATGTTCTTCGCTAACAGGTTCAGTAAGGTCATCGATTTTGCTTCCTACGCGAAATGTGCCATCTTCATTGATTTGCATGTACGTACCAACCGACCAGATTCCGATCAGGTCCTCTTGAGCTACGAAGGGAGCCGCCTGAAGATCGGCAATAGTTTCATCACTCCAACTGAAAATGAAAGTCGTGATCTTGCCATCCTCGATGGTGATCTCACTGGTTCCAGTTAGCGTCTCAATGCCAAAGAATTTCATAGAATCCATGGACATAGTATCGATCCCATAAACCACATAATCTTTCACATCTACAATTTCTGTTTCCAGTTGAAAGTTGTCTGCAATCATGCCTTCCAGCCAGATACGAATCTCCTCCTTTCCGTTGAAGGGTTCGGGGCTCACAGATGTGACCACTGCATCGTCGGCGTAGAGGGCCATGGCAGCATCCAGATCTTTAGCGTTGATCGCATCTGCCAATTCTAAGGCGATTTTTTCGGGTTTTGCTGCACACCCCGAACACAGAATGATGATTATGCTCATACTGATGATAGAGAGAAGCATTTTATTCATTTTTATCCTCCAGATAAATAAGGTTTTGGCTTCGATGACCCAAATGTAGCAAACCTGCGTGGAGAAAACGTGGAGACCTGGACTTGACTTGGAAAATTGCCATTATAATGTTGATAAGGAGGAAATATGGCCCAATTACGGATCTCTTTACTTGGTCCTTTCCAGGTTTCACGGGGTGGTTTACCAATCTCGGGCTTTGAATCTGACAAAGCGCGCGCTTTACTCGCTTACCTTGTCGTTGAAGCTGACCGCCCACACCGACGTGAAGCATTGGCCGGGTTGCTTTGGCCCGATACACCCGAACGTACCGCTCGAACTAACCTGCGCAGCGCCCTGGCAAACCTGCGTCAGGTCATAAGAGATCATCAAGCTACCCCTCCCTTTTTCATCAGCACACGCCAGACAATTCAATTTAATTTACACAGTGATTATGAATTGGATGTCAAGTTGTTTCTGGATGGTTTAAGTGATGTTGAAGATTCAAAGGGAGCTCAAACAAACAATCAGATTGCGACCCTAAAGAATGCAATAAACCTGTACCGAGGCGAGTTCCTGACTGGTTTCTATCTACGAGATGCACCATTGTTTGAAGAATGGACCTTCGTCAACCGGGAAGCCTTACAACGCCAGGCTTTAAGCGGACTTCATCTCTTAACAAGCTATTATCAAGAATTGAACAATTACGATCAGGCGTTAAAACATGCGCAGCACCAGATTACCTTGGAGCCTTACCAGGAAACAGCCCATCAACAGGTGATGTGGCTTCTTGCACTAAATGGGCAACGAAACGAGGCCCTGGCTCATTACAAACGCTTTCACAATTTGCTACAAGATGAACTATCAACAAAACCTCTAGAACAGACCCAAGCCATGCACGCCAGGATACTGTCGAATGAGCTACCTGAATTACCAAAGACCACAATTATTTTGAGGCGCGAACCTAGAGAAGTTGGTGAATGTCCCTATCGCGGTCTGGCTCCGTTTCGTGAGGTCGATGCACCCTTTTTCTTCGGGCGCGAAGAGTTCAGCACCCAGCTCGAGGAAGCAGTACAGAAGCAATCGATGGTTGCTGTCATTGTAGGATCTTCTGGGATGGGAAAATCATCAGTAGTTTATGCTGGCCTGCTACCGAGACTTCGAGATGACAGAAGTTGGCAGTTAGTGAATCTTCGTCCCAGCGGCCAGCCACTTCAGGCCTTGGCCAACTCTCTGTTGCCGGCATCGAAAGCAAATTTAAGAGGTGGCGAACGCGTAAGAGAGATCCAAAATTTGGCAGTTGAACTACAAGAAGGGGAACTCTCTTTGATCGATCTGGTGAATAGCTGTTTGCAAGAAACGACACAGGCAGATAGATTGCTCTTATTCGTTGACCAATTTGAAGAACTCTATACACACTGTCCTTAGCAAGACGTGCGTCGCCGTTTTTTGGATATCCTTTTAGCAACTGTAAAAGCTGGTGATACCCAATCCATATCCCCATTTGTTCTCGTACTAACTTTGCGTGCAGATTTCATGGGACAGGCGCTGACTCACCGTCAATTTGCTGATGCGCTACAGAAATATGCTGTGATATTGGGCCCGATGAATAGAGAAGAGTTGCGTACTGCGATCGAGAAACCTGCTCAACAGCAAGGGGCGGCTTTCGAGACTGGTTTAGTCGCTCGTATCCTGGACGATGTTGGTGTTCAACCTGGGAATCTCCCTTTATTGGAGTTCGCTCTGACGCTGCTTTGGAATCAACTCGATCAGGGCTGGTTGACGCATGCTGCATATGAGGTTATTGGGCGAGTGGATGGGGCCATCGCCCGTTATGCGGATGAGATCTATGACACACTCGATGAGTCACAACAATTGCAAGCTCAACAGGTTTTTGTTCAGTTGGTTCAACCTGGTGAGGGAACTGAAGATACCAGACGAAGAGCAAATCGTTCTGACCTCGGCGAAGACCATTGGGTATTAGTGCAACACCTTGCTGATAAGCGGCTCGTTGTCACCGGCCAAGATGAGGCGGGTCAAGAAACAGTAGAGGTGATCCATGAAGCCCTAATTCAAGGGTGGGGGCAATTGCGCAATTGGATGGACGCGGATCGCAATTTCCGCCGTTGGCAAGAGGAACTGCGCGTCTCTATGCGAGTTTGGCTGACAAGCGAAAAAGATGATGGGGGCCTATTACGAGGTGCTCCGCTAGTTCAGGCCGAAGTCTGGCAGGACAAGCGGAAGAATCAATTAAGTCAGACCGAGCGGGAATTTATCCTAGCCAGTGTAGCTTTTAGAGAGCAAGAGCGAATCATTCGTGAGCAACGCCGCCGCAGGACCATAGCTGCCATGGCTATTGGATTAATGATTGCCATAGTGTTGGTTATCTTGGCTGGTCAGCAGTGGCAGCGCGCCGACTCGGCCAGTGAGTTGGCCCAGGCCCGAGCTGCGACGGCTACAGTAGCGCAAGGTCAGGCACAGATTCACGCTGCGTTGGCGGCTCTAGCCGCTGATGATGCTAAAGAACAACAAATCGAGGCTGAAGAGCAAGCCCGTCTGGCAAAATCTCGTGAACTGGCGATGGCATCAATCGCAAATCTGGCGGTAGACCCAGAACTCAGCGTACTATTAGCTCTACAGTCGATCGATGAGACCTATCAGGTTGACAGGTATGTTTTGCCAGAGTCCGAAGATGCGCTGCACAAGGCAATTCAGGGTGTGCGTGTGGAACTTGCCCTACCTCATGGTAGTGGGATAGCATACAGTCCGGATGGTACCCAACTGGCAACTGCGGGCCCAGACGATTTTGCTCAATTGTGGAATTCCGACAACGGTGAATTGTTGGTGACCTTATCTGGTCATGATGATCAGGTCATGAATATTGCATTTAGTCCAGATGCCCAGCAGGTAGCCACTACCAGTCTGGATGGCAGTGTAAAAGTATGGTTGGTTGAAAGCGGAGAACTGATTTCGACACTACTCGGTCACACTGCAGGTACGATAAGCCCGGCTTTCAACCCGAATGGAACCTTGTTAGCCACCACAAGTTTGGATGGCACCGCGCGCATTTGGGATTTTCAAAAGGGAGAAGAATTAGTCACTCTAACACACAGTGGGCTTACGGCAGGACTTGCCTTTAGTCCTAATGGCAACCTGCTAGCAATTTCTGATCATGATGCCTATGCCATCAAAATTTGGGATACAACTACATGGCAGGAAGTTATCACGCTAATGGGTCACACCGATGGTGTGAATGATGTCGTTTTTAGCCCGGATGGCACCCGCCTGGCAAGCGCCAGTTCAGATAGGAGCGCAAAAATTTGGGATTTGACGACTGGGAATGAACTCATGGTTCTGGATGGACACAACGGCTTCGTCTTCGGAATAGACTTCAGCCCTGATGGCACCCAAATTGCGACTGGAAGCGTGGACGCCACAGCGAAACTCTGGGATGCTGATACTGGAAAAGAGTTACTCACCCTGGTAGGACATGCTACGGGCATCGGAAATGTTAGCTTCAGCCCGGATGGAAAAAGTATTGCCACTGGCAGCACCGAAGGTACTAAGGTTTGGGATATCACATCAGAGGGCAGTCGTGAGTGGCTCACCCTTGCCAGGCATAAGGATGTGGCTTTCCGGCTAGATTACAGCCCGGATGGGTCTATGCTGGCGACCAGCAGTTTCGATGGCACTGGTCGAATTTGGGATACTTCTACAAGTGAAGAGTTACATGTACTTGAAGGTCATACCAATCTTGTGTACGATGCCAAATTTAATCACGGCGGAACGATCTTAGTTACAGCTAGTTATGATGGTAAGCTAATCTTTTGGGATCCGGCAAACGGGCAGGCGATCAAGGAGGTTGAAGGGGGGTGCGGTAGTATTCCCAGCATCGCATTCAGCCCAGATGATTCACGCTTGCTGGTTGCTTGTGAAGATGGTACGGCAAAGCTCATTGACAGCTCGACTGGCATTGAGGTTTTAAGGCTGGCTGGTCATCAGGGTAGTTTCTTTTCCGATGTGTTTGGCGTGGCAATTAGCTCGAATGGTAAATACCTGGCCACAGCTGGTTGGGATGGCAATGCCAAAGTTTGGGATGCAATAACCGGAGAGGCCTTGCTCACACTCAGTGGTCACAGCGAACGAGTGAATCAAGTTGCATTTAGCCCAGATGACAAGTACTTGGCTACGGCCAGCTGGGATGGAACTGCGATAATTTGGGAACTTCCTTCTGGTCGTGCAGTGCGCACCTTGAGTGGACATTCGGGTGTGATTTGGGATATTGCATTTAACTTTGATGGAAGTAAGTTGGCTACCAGTAGCTTCGATACGACGGTAAAGGTTTGGGATCTAGCAACAGATAGTGAGTTATTAACACTTACTGGACATCAAATTGGGACAAGCGGCCTGACTTTTTCACCCGATGGGAAACATCTAGCAGTGGCTGGTGGAGATGGTACAGTTCGTATCTATGTGCTACCTATTGATGAATTGATCGCACTAGCTCAAGAACGTCTGACTCGCACGCTGACAAATGCCGAGTGTCGGAAATACTTGCATGTTGAAACTTGCTCGCTCCAACCATGATGGGTAACGCCAGCATTCCTTGACGGTTTTTGGGGCGAGAATTATCATTCTCATACGTAATTCTGAGTGACTTTTCGCCCTGATTTCAGGGAAGGGTGCGGTTCGGAACAGATCAACGTAGGGGTACTGTCGCAAAAGACCTGCTGAGATTTTAGCAGGTCTTTTGCTTACGGCAGAACGGGCCACATGTGACCCGTTCTGCTAAATATAGCGGTTCTCATAAGCTCATGCTAGAAGCATGAGCCCGAGTCAATCCCCGTGGGGGCACTGTCGCAAAAAGACCGTTCTACGGATGACGTAGAGCGGTTTTTGTCTAAGTTAAGGTTTGATTCAAGGGCGGAAGTGGAAGACTTGATGGAAAATGGCGGGAAATAACTCTCTTTTTTGCTAAAAGTGGTTCGAGTCCCCTTGGGTGTTTTGATCATTCCTTAGTTACCATTGATTCCGGTCTATATGCAGCAAAACTGCAGCAAGATCAAACTTGGAAAGGCGACTCGGCTACAATTTATACATCGAATCTAACAACAAATATTCTCCAACTATGAAGCAATGTGTTACTTCAAATAGTTCCATTTATCACTCTAAACGAGACAACCATTTGGTATATAATTTTCATTATGGCCACACCGATCCTGCTCACAAAGTTGTTCGCCCCTGCGATGCGGTCGGAGTATGTTGTGCGCCCTCGTCTAATTGATAAACTCAATCAGAGCATTAATTCCAAGCTGACCCTGATCTCAGCGCCGGCTGGATTTGGTAAAACAACGTTGGTGACTGAATGGCTACAATCAATGGGGGATGATGTTGAGGTGGCCTGGATCTCACTGGATGAAAATGATAATGATCCAGTGAGGTTTCTAACTTATCTTGTTGAAGCCCTTAATCGGAAGTTTGAGACAGAACTGGCTGTTGGGATAGATGCATTGACCATGCTCCAATTGTCCCAGCAACCAGAGTTTGAAGTTGTACTGGCAACGTTGATCAATGATTTGATTGGTATTGAGAAAGTGGTTTTCCTAGTTCTGGATGATTATCATCTGATCGATGTACAAGCTGTTCATGAAGCGCTGACCTATTTGCTGGAGAACATACCATCGAATCTGCACTTGGTGATTGCTACCCGGGAAGATCCCTTCTTGCCTATCTCCCGACTTCGAGTCCGGAATCAGATCACAGAAATTCGGGCGACCGACTTAAGGTTCTCGGTTTCAGAAGCAGCAACTTTCCTGAACCAAATTATGGAGCTGGAACTCTCGAATGAGGAGGTCGATATCCTGGAAACACGTACTGAGGGATGGATTGCCGGACTACAACTGGCAGCGATCTCGATGCAAGGACAGGTTGATGCTTCAAAGTCGATAGAATCGTTTTCAGGCAGCAACCGTCTGGTATTGGATTATTTGATTGAAGAGGTCCTCAATCTACAATCTGAGGAGATAGAGGCATTCCTATTAAAAACCTCTGTTCTCAACCGTCTAATTGGACCACTATGTGATGCCCTCACTGAGCTGGAAGATGGGCAGGCAATCCTGGAAAGGCTGGACCATGCCAATCTCTTCATCATTCCATTGGACAGTGAAAGGCAATGGTACCGGTACCATCATCTGTTTGCAGATCTTTTGAATCAGAGGCTACAAAGCGTTTACCCCGAATTAGTAAGGGATCTACATGCCAGGGCTGTTGTATGGTTTGAGGATAATGATTTACTGCCAGAGGCGATCCAGCATGCTTTTGACGGAAACGACATGAGTGCTGCGGTCCGTCTGATAGAAAAAGGCGCTTTAAGAGCACTGGAGCTAAGTGAATTTGGTTTTATTCTGAATGCTGTGGATCGTATTAGTCCGGATATGCTCAATAGTTCTCCCTGGTTGTTTGTATATTATTGTTGGGCATTGCTCCATATTGGACGGATTGCTTCGGTTACTCCAAAAATCGAGGATACCGATTGGCTTTTATCTTCAATTTCCAGCGATGAACATGAAAGAATGCGTGGATACATCGCTGGGCTAAAGATGTCTTTGTATGCCTGGCAGAGGGATTATGACCAGTTAGATACATATTTTGATCAAGTCAAAGCTTTCGTACCTGAAAACCATTGGATACGTGCTTATTGTGTCATGGTCGTGGGGGTTCGGAATTGGAACCTTGGGGATTTGCGAGGGGCACTTGAGTGTTTTAGGAATGCAGTGAGTATAGGAGAATCCATAGAGAATAAACGAGTTTCTGTAACAGCGGCTGGATATCTGGGTTCTACTCTGGAACTCCTGGGTAATTTGCATCAAGCCACAAAGGTGATTGAGGATGCATTAGCAAGTACTGATAATAAAGGAAGCGAACTGCCCGTGGCGTGCTATCTTAATGTTGATTATGCGCGGCTGTTATGTGAAATGAACGAATTTGCCTTAGCCAAAAAGTATATAACCAGGGGTATAAAACAGAGTAAACTGCTGGTAGATGATCGGATGGAAAACCTTGCACATTGTTTCGCTGCCCGAATATTTCTAGCCTCCGGAGAGATTGACGCAGCAGCTGAATTCGTTCGAAAATCAGAGAAATCTATCCCCAGTCCGGACACCGTTTATGATCTGCGCGGCGGCGAATATCCCCATATTCGGTTGTGGCTGAAACAAAGAAAATTTTCAGATTTGGAATTCTGGTTGGAGCAAGAAAATCTTGACCATGACACTTCGGTTGTTTTCAAAACCAGAATGACCTACACGATGCATGCAAGGGTGATGATCAGCCTGGCGCGAGCCAATTCCAATGAGGATGGGTATCTAATGCAGGCCCAGGATCTTCTGCTGGACTTACTGAAGCAGGCCAGCAAGAGCGGTTGGGGAGCAAAGGTGATCGAAATCCAGGTGCTCCAGGCGCTGGCGTATGATCTTGCTGATAATATGGAATCTGCCATGGCAGCCCTGGAGGGCGCCATTCATTTGGCTGAGCCAGGAGGATTTATCCGCATCTTCGTAGATGAAGGCCCGCCGATGGGTAAGCTGCTATTTGAGGCTCTCTCGAGAGGGATTGCCCCAGACTATGTACGAAAACTACTGGCCGCGTTCCCTGATGCCGAATCGGAAAAAGCAGTAAAGAACCAACGGATCGAATCTGATACCGATTGGATCGAACCCCTGACCGATCGAGAATTGGATGTTCTCCAACTCATCGCTGACGGTCTTTCACGACAAGAGATCGCTACCAAACTGGTGTTATCTTTGAACACAATCAAGACCCACGCGCGTAATGCTTACAGTAAGCTGGGGGTTAACAGCCAATTGCAAGCGGTCACAAAAGCCAAAGCTTTAGGTCTTCTTGAAAAGGAGTAGATTAAACAATCAGCAAGCAAATCAAATAGAATAAAAATCACACCACATAATGAAGCTCTGGATAAATTCGGAGCTTTT
The DNA here is from genome assembly GCA_964438295.1 of uncultured Anaerolineales bacterium. Lineage (GTDB taxonomy): Bacteria > Chloroflexota > Anaerolineae > Anaerolineales > UBA11858 > NIOZ-UU35. Next base: position 7,436 of record CAYTKR010000030.1, on the reverse strand, counting down.
TTCTTTTTAAGCCGTCGCTTCCTACTCACCCTTGATTCACCCTTAACTTCACCCTCTGGGGTTAAGACATGGATTGAGAAACCAACTAATATAGAAACATGATGAACAAACAAGCGAAAAATTGTGACAGATCGATATTTACCCTGGATCAATTCATTCCATACCAGATCAGAATTGCTGGGCAACTGGGTGAAAACTGGTCTAACTGGATAGAACCAACGGATATCCACATTGAAACGGATACATCTGGTTTGGTTACTACAATCCTTACCGTAACCTTTGATCAGGCTGCGTTACTGGGATTACTACGTCGGTTCTATCACCTGGGATATCCCTTGATCTCGGTCAATTACATTCAGTCTCGAAGAGAGGATCACGATTAAGTTATGCCAACCACAATGAAAGCCATAAAAAATGTAAAAGGAGAATACATGGATAACGAAATCATCATTACAGATTTGACCAAAAATTTCGATGATATTCAGGCTGTCAAAACGCTGAACTTTGAAATTCGAAAGGGTGAACTGTTTGGCTTACTTGGGCCGAATGGTGCGGGAAAAAGCACCACCATTCGGATGCTGTGCGGATTACTAGGTCCTTCAGCTGGAACCGCTCACTACAGTGACCTGGATATTCGCAAGGATTTGCCCCAGATCAAAGCCCGAATAGGGGTTTGCCCTCAGGAAGCCGCGGTTTTCAAGTTTCTGACTGGAAGAGAGAACATAGAATTGATGGGCAACCTGCATGGATTGAAAAAGAGTGACATTCGAGAGAAAACATCTGCATTGTTGGATCAAGCTGATTTCACGGAAGCTGCCAATCGCAAAACCAAAGGTTATAGCGGCGGGATGATGCGTCAGCTGAACTTGTTGATGGCCCTCATCAGCGATCCGGATATTGTTTTCCTGGATGAACCCACTGTTGGGATGGATGCTCGGGCCCGACGCCGAACATGGGAATACATTGCTGCCTTGAAAGATCGCGGCAAAACCGTCATCCTGACCACGCATTATATTGAAGAAGCCCAATCCTTGAGCGATCGAGTGGGGATCATTGACTATGGGGAGTTGATTGCCTTGGGTACCCCAAAAGAATTGATGGATCAACACAATGTCGCCGACTTGGAAGCTGTTTTCTTGAAGATTACGGGTCGCAGAATTGCGGAAGGAAGCTAACATGAATACACAAATTCAAAAACTTAACGCCTTAGTGCAAGTTGAATTGAAGAAATTGGTTCGAGATCCCATGATCCTGGGTGTTCAGGTTCTCATGCCGGTGGGATTATGCCTGGTCTTTTATTTGGCGCTGAGTGGTGTAAGAAATGATTACTACGGTTATGCAGTAGAAACTCATTTTGAATATCTGCTGCCCGGTGTGATGGGATATGCAGTTATTTATATGGCCATGATGGTCGCCCGGTCATTAGCAGATTACCGCCAAACCGGGTTGCTCAATCGGGTGGAAGTAACCCCGGTTTCCCCAGCCACTTACTTAGGTAGCCATATCATCGCCAATATGCTCATTGCTTCTGCTCAGGGTTTTATTGTGCTCCTGGTTGCCCGATTACTCGGATTCGAACCCCAGGGTGGGGTGATTGGATTATTGATCGTTGGTGCCTTTCTGGCGCTCTTGGGTGTTACGGCAGTTGGAATGGGAATGTTGACCGCGGTGGTTGCCAAAGACTCAGGTGCCGCCGGAGGATTGGCTGCTATTTATATCGTCCCCATGATGATGTTTGGTGCCAACCTGGCCGTGTTCAATGACATGACTCGTACAGTGGCCAGTTTTATGCCCAATTACTATGTCACCGATTCGCTCTCGGTCATTCTTCACACCGGGGAAATCTCAGACCCGGTCATATTCAAGAATTTCTTGATTCTGTCTGCAATCACAATTGTGATTGTTCTAATTGGGATTCAACTCTTCTCCAAAACAGCCTTTCGCAGTAATTGAACGAATAACCAAAAATAGCTTTGCAACCAAACCATCAGCGCTCTATGGCTGAATTGAGTAATAGCAAAAGGAATACAATCAAATGAATGCACAAGATAAAAAACGCACGAAAAGAAATCTAATCATCTTTATTGGTTTTGTTCTAGGACTAGCCATTCTGGCAGGGGTTATTGAGCCATTCACCGTTCCTCCCGGATCTGAGCCTGGCACAGCTGGGCTGGGGCAACTATTGTGGCTGATCGCGCCGCTGGCTGTGATGCTGATCCTGCGCATCTTTGGGGGCGATAGCTGGGGTGATTTTGGCCTGCGACCGAATTTCAAAGGCAATGGCTTTTGGTGGCTGGTCAGCATCTTTGTCTTCCCTGTAGTCATCACTATTTCCGTTCTAATAGGTACAGTTTTGGGTGGCCTAGAACTGGACGTGAAAATGTTATCCGTTTTTGCGGCTGCACTCATACCGGGTCTGATCGGGGCCATGATCAAGAATATCTTCGAAGAGTTCGCCTGGCGCGGTTACCTGGCTCCAAAAGTGTACTCGCTGAATATGAATGTCTGGCTCTCACATGCGATTGTCGGATTAGTTTGGGGTGCCTGGCACTTACCATTTGTCTTTGTCCTCTGGCCCTATCTCACTGCGAATATGTTGTGGTATTTCGTCCCTCTTTTGTTGGTGGGCACAATCAGCCAGAGTGTTGTGTATGGTGAAATCCAAATGGCGACTGCCTCCGTGTTACCAGCCTGGGTCATGCACACGATTGGAAATGCCATCGGAAACACGCTACTTCTAAGTGGGTTTCTCCAACTTAATTCTGGTAAAGAACTTTGGTTCTCTCCGGGTGCAGAAAGCGTAATTAGCATTATTCTGATGTTTGCCGTGGGATATTGGCTGCATCAGCGCCGGAAGAAAACTGAGTAACTTGGGTAATGATGAACCTCAAACCAAAATCGAATAAAAGGAAAAAAATGAATACCTCATCTTCAACCCAACAAACTGATCAACATTCTCTCAGCAAATCCCTCCTGCTGCATATTAGCCCAGGAATATTGGTAACAGTGGTTTTCGTACTGCTCAAACCGCTGCTCGATTCAAGTGGATTTCCCCCCTTGCTAGCCTTTCTATTGGCAGTCTTAATCATCGACATACCCTTTATGCTCGGCGTGATGTTTTACGAAGGGAAGAAACTGAACGGACGCTACAGTTTAGAGGGTGTTGTGCTTTTCCGAAGCAAGTTGCCCTGGAAGACTATTGTTTTGGTTTTCATTGGTGCTTTTGTCGGGTTGTATGTCCTGGTGATGCTGGCAACCCCGCTCAGTGCTTTACTAACCGAAAGCGTTTTTTCTGGATTGCCTGATTGGATCTTCTTGGAAGAACAAACCCAATACGAAGCCTATGCAAAAAACGTATTGGTCATGGTCTTTGTGCTACAGCTGATCGTGACCGGGATCATTCTACCCTGGGTGGAGGAGCTCTATTTCCGCGGTTATTTGCTGCCCCGCATCTCCCACTATAAGGACTGGACACCCCTGCTGGGTGGATTTGCCTTTGGACTATACCACTTATGGCAGTTGTATAGTTTTCCCACTGTGTTCCTGTTAGGAGCAGCCTTAGGGTATGTCGTCTGGTGGAAAAAGGATATCCGCCTCAGCATTGGCTTGCATGTGTTTGCAAACGCCATGGGACGCGTGATGTTTTTGATGGCTGCGCTAGCGATGTAATGCCGAAAGATAGGGCGTCTCCTACCTTTTGGAAATAACATTTGGAAGAACATTTTTGAAAACGAAGATAATGTTCAGGTAGCCAACATAAGGAAAAATACTAGGAATGATCAGGTCATACCTTGAAAAGTTCATGATCAAGATGACAATGTTGAAGGAAAGGAACCCGAAAATGACGGAAAAAATCAATCAAAAAGCAGCTAATTTCCAGAACACGGATTTAAAGATCCCGCAATACAGTTTATTCCAGATCGTGTTCATGTACGCCTGGCCAGCAGCCTGGTTCATGTTCCTGATCTACGTAGTTGCGCCGCAATTTTTACTTCCCGATGGGACCTTACCAACCTGGACCGTAAACTTGGTGAACCTATTTGGGCATGGCGCCGAATTACTCGTTGCCATCCTCATTCTACGGCGAGAGGGATACCGGTTGAACTCCAAAACCCTGCGTGCCCGGATCAACTTGCGTATTCCAACCAAGCTGTGGAAATGGGCGGCTTGCTTCGGCGCATTTGCTCTGGCGGTCGCTGGGGTTTTGGCGCTGCTGCCGCTTGAAACGCAAATCGCAACGTTATTACCCCCGCCAGATTGGATGCCAGATCATCCCCTGAATGAGGCTGCTACCACACCCAACTTGATCTCCAATCAAAATATGGCGATTCGCATTTTATCCTGGGTTTTTCAAACCGGGATCGTGTTCCTGATCGGCAATATTATTGGCGAAGAACTGTATTATCGCGCCGCCTTGCAGCCCAAACTGCGGGGCGTATTTGGGAAATGGGATTGGGTCGCCAGTGGGGTTGGTTTTGGATTGAAACATCTATATGTCTGGTGGCGCGTGCCCTATCTCATTCCAGCAGGACTTGCCTTTGGGTTTGTGTACGGTCCCATGGGTAGTTTGCCGTTGACGATATTTTTCCACTGGTTAGCCAATGTCGTGTGATAGCGAAACATCATCGAGAAAGATAATTTGAATAAAAAGGAGAATCAAAATGACGAAAAAATTAACCCAAAACACCAATAAATCTGAAGATCAGTACAGTCTGGCGAAAATTCTGCTCATCTGGCTGGCCGCAGGCCTTCCCATGTGGCTGCTCGGTTGGGTTGCTTATCCGGCCCTGAGCAAAGGGCTCTCAACCACCGATGCTGGGCTGATGCGCCTGCGCCTCCTGAGCATCGGTTTGATCTGGCAGTTCATCCTCTCGATGATCATCCTCTACCGTGAAAAAGGGAATATCCGCCTTAGGACGATCCGCAACCGCTTTTGGCTCAATAATCCGATCTCACCCAAAACAGGTGAGCAGAACAAAAAACTATGGTGGTGGATCATTCCTCTTTTCTTGCTTACCGCCACTGCGGAATTCCTGGTTGCTGGACCACTCAACGGTCTATGGATCTCGTTATTCCCTTTTCTGGCGGAGCCAGCCGGCTACAAAGCCGCAGCATTATTTGAAAATCCGGAACAATGGGTCGGAGCCTGGAACTTATTAGGTCTGTTCACGGTTCTAGGGGTATTCAATACCTTTCTTGGCGAGGAATTTATCTTTCGCGGTGTACTGCTTCCCAAGATGAAAGGTGTTTTCGGGAAGTGGGATTGGGTCGCGAATGGTGTGATCTTTAGTGTTTACCATCTGCATCAGCCCTGGATGATACCAGGTGGCATTTTGACAGGACTGATCTTTGCTTTTAGTGGGAAACGGTTTCGCACAAACTGGTTCCCTATCATCCTGCATTCCGCACAGACCGTCTTTATCTTCATCATGATTCTAGGAATGGTTCTGGGTTTGGCTTGAGTGTGCTGACTGTGAATGGAACTGGTGAATGCTAATAATGACATGAATAGGAGAATGTAATTATGAAGGCTTTTATAATCCGAAACAAAATCAGCAGCTACTTCATCCTAACGTTGCTCATCGGATGGTTTCCCTGGTATGCGGGGCAGGGTAGTATCCTTTTTGCAGCACCAGCATTGGCCGCGTTTATTGTAGCTTTCCTTACGGATGGTTGGGATGGGGTAATGGAAATTTTGCGCAGGCTGGGACGGTGGCGGGCGAACTGGCGTTGGTATGTGTTCATCCTATTCTCACCCGCAATTCTGTATGCCCTTGCAACCGGAGTCCATATCCTTTTGGGAGGAACTGCGCCCCAGTTCCCCCTGCTAAGGGAAAATCAACATATGGTTTTGATGGTATTCATCATCTTCTTGCTGCCCTGGCAATCGAGCGCATTTTTGGAGGAGATTGGTTTTCGTGGATATGCATTAGAGAAGCTGCAAACCAAATTTGGTCCCATGTTGGGGACGTTGATTCTAGGGACCTTTTTTGGGGCGTGGTTATTGCCCGAATTCTTAAACGATGATTCTTTGCAGTTTGCCATGGGAGGGTTGCGTTTCTATCCATGGTTTATCTTAACGGAGATTGGCTGGTCTATATTAATGACTTGGGTCTATAACCATACTGGCAAGAGTTCGTTGATTGCTGGCTACCTTTTTCACACAGCATTTAACACGTGGACTCTCGTTTTGCTGACCAATGTAGTTCCTGGTGAGCCAACACCGCCATTGGACATGACCCTTTTCATTGTTGCAGGCATTGTTGTGGCTCTGGCGGGAATTGGTGTTGCAGTTGCCACGAAAGGCAAGTTGGGCTACACCTGCGAGTCTTCATAGTCAAGTAACATTAATTAGAAAAGAAGGAGATACGATGAAAGCAATTGTATATGAAAAATATGGCCTACCTGAGGATGTCTTAGAGTTCAAGGATGTAGAAAAACCTACTCCAAAGGATGACGAAGTGCTGGTGAAGATAATTGCGGCCTCGGTGAATTTCAATGACTGGTCATTCGTGCAGGGAAAACCGATTCTAAGTCGCCTCTGGACTGGTTTCCTAAAACCAAAACACAAGATTCTTGGGACTGATATAGCCGGGCGGGTTGAAGCGGTGGGAAGCAATATTTCAGGAATTAAGCCCGGGGATGAAGTTTTTGCGGAAATTGGTGATTACGGATATGGGGCATTTGCTGAATATGTAGCTGTTCCAGATGAAGCTGTGGTTTTGAAACCGGCATCAATTGGTTTTTATGAAGCAGGAGCTGTACCGCAGGCTGCTGTAACAGCATTACAAGGGCTTCGAAATCAAATGGAGATTCAACCTGGACACAAGGTGTTGATCAATGGTGCATCGGGTGGTATAGGGATGTTCGCTGTACAGTTGGCCAAATCTTTCGGAGCCGAGGTAACCGGTGTTTGCAGCACAGAAAATCTAGGGTTTATCCGTTCTATTGGCGCAGACCATGTAATAGATTATAAGCAGGAAGATTTTACCGAAGAGGAAGATCGATACGATCTGATTCTTGATATTGTGGCTAATCGCCCGACATCACATTACCTGCGAGTATTAGCCCCGAAGGGAGCGTATGTAGCGGTGGCATTCAACCCCCAAACAATATTCCTGGGTACATTTATTTCGAAAACCGATGGGAAAAAAGCTGGATCACTCATGGCGAACTCGAACACCAGTGACCTAAAAGAGCTAAAAGATTTGATTGAGGCTGGCAAAATATCGCCAGTAATCGACAAAGTGTTTCCTTTGAAAGAAGTATCTGAAGCGCTTCAGTATTATGGAAAGGGTGCCCAAGGCAAAGTTGTAATATCGATGGAGAACCTTAGCTAGATCCAACTTAAGAACAACTAATAATTTAGATAAATATAATAAGTACATTGTAAACAAAATAAGCTAAAGGTTTTGACAAATCCTGCCAGATGAATG
>CAYTKR010000029.1:9307-44228 GCA_964438295.1 uncultured Anaerolineales bacterium | reverse complement strand
TTCCACATGCTGGTCTGGGGGCTGCATGATGAGAACCTGTATGGCTTGCGGCAGTTGGTGGCCAAGATGTGGTGGGAAGTTTGCGGGCAGCTGTCCAACCATCACCTGGAAGCGGGGACCAGCGTCTCCAGGATCAAGAGCTATCGCGGGGTCTTCTTTTACGCAGCGAAGTACATGAGCAAGGAAGTCGAAGAAGAAGTTTCTGAAGTTGGCCGTTGGTGGGGTGTGAAGGGACGCGAGAACTTACCCGAAGCCTACTGCCATGTAATCAATTTTCTCGAAGACGAACACTACAAGAAGATCATCGACTGGATGGCCGCTTATGCTGGATTTCCAGAAAGCGAGTATTGGAAGGGGCTGACTATATTTTGCGATACCAATCAGTTCTTCTATGAAGAATTGGACAAAATTATTTTCAAAGGAGAAATGGAATGACGAAAGAAAAATGGAAAGTGGTACCAGAATTTGAGAACTATATGGTGTCCGAATTTGGGAATGTCAGGAGAAAGTTTCGAGGTGTGTGGGTTCCGGTGATTCCGAGAATTGCGACGAGAAAAGATAGGTATATGCCTAGAATGGTTTTTGATCTTTGGAAGGATGGAAAAAGAAAAAAGGTTCACCTAAGTAGGGTTGTTTACTCTGCGTTTAGTGATGAAGAGCTATCTAAGGACGATTGGATCATGATGGAAAACGGGAACACCCTAGATTGCAGATATTCGAATCTTGTAAAGGTACCTAAGAGCGTTGTTTGTTCTGATCGTTGGCGACGAGTTCGATCTCAAGGAAATTGGGCAAATTGGCCGCATGAGAATCGGGAATTGAAAGAAGAATGTTAGTGCCTGTAGAGATTGTATCTATCAACTTCTCGACATATGTGGTTGAGATCTTGAACGCTGACTACAGCCTGAAGCGTAGGTCGAAGGTCTCCAGGCAGACAGTCTGGCGATTGGTAAAGATGTGGGCCAAGACACCTGAAGAATGGCGCGGCCTGGAATGGAAGGACCATGAATGCATCGGCAAGTTCAGACATCGCAGAAGGAAGGTGCTACAACAACCAATGAAATTGAGCGAATACCTTCAACAAGAAAACATCAGGAGAGGTTATGAGTGACATCGTAGAAGAAAGACAATTCAAACCCATCAAGAGCGATGAACAGTTTTTGGGCCACTTGCAAGAGGTATCCAATAAGTTGGGATTGGAACCAGGTCAGATATTGAAAGCCTGTTTCGCGATTGGATGGGATCAGCTGACACAGAATTTGAAGACAAAAGATAAGGAGTACATTGATGACAAAACAGAACTGGAATAGCGACAAACCAACACTGAGCCGGTTGTTGAAAGCCACTGAAATAGCTCAAATATTGAATATCAGTCGCTCGCTTGCCTACAAACTTATGCAAACCAATGAAATCCCTACGGTGAAAATCCGTAATGCGCGCCGAGTCCGTGAAGTGGACTTACAAAACTATATCCAAGCTAATCGAATTTCTGCCTAAATATGATTGAGATGAAAGGAATCTGTTCTGAGCTACATGCGTTTCAGGGTAAAATGAATACTGTAGCTCAGAACATTACCAATTTCATAATTAAGGTGTCGAGTTGCCTTTCCTTCAACTCACCAAGACAGGAGGTTGAAGAAAATGGCAAGAAAACGCGGTAACAACGAAGGGTCGCTTTATAAACGCAAGAATGGAACCTGGAGAGCATTGGTCACAATAGAGGGAAGAAGGTTGAGCAAATCTTTCAATACCAAGCGTGAAGCACAAGAATGGTTGCGGCAGCTGCTTGATGAGATCGATTACGGTTTGACCTTCAACAGCGCCCAGGTAACGCTCAAAGAGTTTATGGATGAATGGCTGGTTAGTGTTGAGCCAACGGTCCGATTCAATACGCACAAGCAATATTGTCAGATCACTCGGCAGCATATCTTGCCAATTCTGGGTGAGTTGAAACTGCGGGAACTAAAGCCCGGACAGATTCAGCGACTGTATAACCAGATGGTGAGAAAAGGCTTCAGTGCAAGAACGGTTCAGCTTGTTCATTCGGTTCTTCATCGAAGCCTGGTACATGCTGTCAAGCTAGGTGTGATTACAAGAAATCCTGATGATGCCACAACGCCACCAAAGCCAAAACCCAAAGAGATGAAATTCTATGATGAGAACCAGGCGCAAAGAATGCTCATCACGGCGAAAGCCAAGAATGACAGGTACTATGCGCTTTATCATCTGGCAGTATCAACGGGTATGCGGCAGGGCGAATTGCTTGGGCTGAAATGGTCAGATCTTGAGTGGGATTTTGGAATGCTGCAAATACAGCGCCAATTGACCAAAAAGACCGGGGGCGGGTTTGCACTAACTGCACCCAAAACCAAAGCAGGGATCAGGAGAATTGACCTTGGCGATAATTCTTTGAGTATTTTGCGGGAACATCTTCAGATGCAGTACCAGGAAATCAGTCAGGCCGGGGAAAAGTGGCAGGACAACAATTTGATCTTTCCTTCGACGATTGGAACGCCAGATGATCGTGACAATCTCCGAAAGCGCTTCAAGGCAGTTTTGCGAGAATCCGGTCTACCGGAAATCCGCTTTCATGATTTGAGACATACGGCAGCGGCATTGATGCTCAATAATGGAATTCCGGTGATCATCGTTTCCAGGCGTTTAGGTCACGCAAGGCCAAGCATAACTTTGGATATCTATGGCCATCTCATTCCCCAGAAACAAAAAGAAGTTGCATCACTTATGGATGAACTTCTTACCCCGATTCAAATTGAAATTGAAGAATAATTGCACCCCGTTGCACCACGGTTGCACCGGAAATTAGAAAATTATCGAATTAGTTGCCTTTTAAACGGCAGATGTGGCGGTCCTGGGGGAAGGAACCGCCACATCTAGTGCGCACCCGGAGGGACTCGAACCCCCAACCTACTGATTCGAAGTCAGGCGCTCTATCCATTGAGCTACGGGTGCAGTCTGCATATGCAGGTGCCTAATTATACTCATTTCTCTCTGGTAGTCAACGAAAAATTCACTATTTTATTTCTTTAAGATTTCTTAAAGGTGCAATTATGGTGCAGAGCGTAGGGAGGTTATTGCAAAAGAAGTACACTGGGTGTTTCTTTGGCAGTCTAAAATAAGTTGGTTGAAGTTGTGCAAACCTATTGTGCCCATTTTCAGCGATTCATTGGGTCTATGATATAATGAGCTAGTTCACCCCAATTCCGCATTGATGCCGCCATTCTGTAATTCGGATGGCGGTTTCTTTTACCCCATATGGTTCTGGGTGATCGATAATGAAATTTCATGGAACCAAATTTACGAAAGTGAGTCAGTATGGATTTCCAAATTGGGGACAAAGCAATTCATTTTACACACGGGCTCGGTGAGATAGAAAATATCGAAGAGAAAACGGTTCACGACCAGGTGGTAAGCTGTTATGTATTCCGTACTCCCTCACTCACAGCTTGGGTACCTGTTGACGCTGAAGATCGGCAGAATTTGCGTGCGCCGAAATCGAAGCGCGAGTTTAAAAAAATGTTTTTGACTTTACAAAGTCCCAATGAACCATTACCAGATGATCATGTTAAACGAAAAAAACAACTAATGGAGTTGTTAAAGGATGGACAAATAAAATCAATCTGTCGTGTTATTCGTGATCTTTCTGACTATAGCAATACAATTAAGCTAAACGACGTTGATAAATCTATTCTTGATCGTGCAATAAACTCACTTTTGGTCGAGTGGGTGTATTCTCTTTCTGTTCCCTTGCCTCAGGCTCAAGAAAAAATGGCGGAGTTCTTAAGTTCCTAGCAAATAACGCTAATAAAAATATTACACACAATTTTCATTTTTGTGCTAAACTATAGTGCTTGTTAACCAGAAGTTCTGATAAAAAGATAAACCTTTGATTTGGAACCCATGCGTAACCCAGCAAAATCTAAAAAGAAAGGAGTTCCAAATCATGTCTAGAGAACAAGGTACAGTAAAATGGTTCAATGGCGGTAAAGGCTACGGCTTTATCGAGCGTGATGCGGGTGGAGATGTTTTTGTTCACTTCAACGCGATCATTGCTGAAGGCTTCAAAACCCTCGACGAAGGTCAACGAGTAGAATTCACCGTCGAACAAGGCCAAAAAGGCCCTCAGGCTCAGAATGTTGTAGCTCTCTAATACAACTGATTGAATCTAATATAGGCAGGGTAGCTTATCGAAGCTACCCTGTTTTTTTAAAAGTGATTGCGTCTTTGCAGAACTTTCAATTTAGCGGGGGTCTGGGTGATAAAAAGATCAGACTACAGCACATGATCAATCCAGAAATGAATAGGGAGGAAGAATTTTTGTAATCGGATTCCGTGGATTCCTGAATTGCCACTCCCGGGTCCAATTCATCACATTCCGTTTCTGTGACGTGGGATGGGAATAATTACTTAACTCGAAGACAAGGAACAGAATCGCTCGCTCTGCTCCCGAATGTATCTCACAAATTCGAGAGTTAATCGGAATTCATTTGGATCAGCGGGTTGGCGCACCTTGGTGGCTGGATCCGGTCGGCCAGCCCAGGTGCGGTCAATCAACCCAGACCAGGCAAGATCCAGATTGGCCTTAGCCCACTCTGCTCCTTCGCGCTTGGACCCTGGAAACCCTCTGATCAGATCGTGTAGAAAGCGGCAGAAGCTCAAGACAATGAATGTCTGGTAAAAGTAATTGTTGAATTTCTCTGGATTATCGAGAATTTCCTGACCCCAAATATCGATTACCCCTTTGATCTCCGCGCGCAAATCATCAACAGATATTGGATCGATCAGCATTCGGGGTGCCGGACCGGCCAAAGTAACTCCAAATTCGCGCACACTCCAGCGTACAACGATGGTATTACAGTGATCTGATTCGATCAGGGTTCGCGCTCCGTGCTCAAGATACCATAGTTCCGTGCCTCGCTGAGCGTGAGTTCGAAGCACTTCTTTGGGGAAATAGGAGCCTTCAAGATGTTGAGCCCAAGGGCATTCCAGTTGGTAGATAGAATCATGCATGATTTGCAAAGCTTGCACATGATCCGCTGAAATCGGAGCTTTAGTGACCATGATGAAATCGACATCGCTGTGCTCATCAAAATCGCCAACTGCAAACGAGCCTTGCAAGTACGCGCCTAAAAAATTCGCCCCAAGAATTTCTCGAACGTTGCCGATAAGGATGTCGAGCACATCATTGAGATCTGAATAGGGTGTTGGTGTAACGAGTTCAATAGTGTTCATACATTCAAGAAGTTGCCCTCGAGGACGATGGAGCGAAAGAATTGGTAAGTTTTCTCGGGTTCGGGTCGCTGCCAATCATGTACGAGCTGGCCAGTATACTACTTTTGGGCCAGTTCCCAGCAAGTTTGCAGCGAGAGGTTCACGCCACGTTTTGCGGCCCTACAGCCATGACAGGAAATAAAAAGGACTTTCCAGAGTCCACTTACAAAGAGTGCTTGACCTTAATCAGGAGAAATCTTTTTTGAGAACATAATTAAGCAGCGGCAAGTACGCATTGAATTCTTTGTCAAACATCGCGCCATCCTTTGGGTTGAAGATCGCCGTTACGATCAATCGAAAATTGATTGCTCGCAGGAGCATTTGATCGGTGAAAGGTGTCTCTGGGAGTTCCTTGCGAAATTCTTGAGGAGCATTTCCCCATGCGATTGCGTCTGCCACCAGGATGGCTTCACCATATTCTTTGGGGCGAAATGCCGGAGAGAAATCGATGACCAGCGGATCTAACGGTTCATTGAAGAGAATATTCCCGCAAAGATCGCTGTGGATGATCTGGTTGACGACATCGATGGTCTGATATTTCCCAAAGATGGCCTCGATTTTCCTACGAATTTCAGGGAGTAGTGTGACCGTAAACTCGCGCTCTCCCCAGGCGATCTCATGCGCCAGGGACCAGCGATCATCACTTGGGGGCATAGGCGAAGCCGTTACGTGCCGGAGAGCCTCGTGAAACGCGCGGCAAACTTCGAGCTTCTCTATCCACAATCCCAATTTATGTTTCCCTGGCAAGTATGCTGTCGCGCCCCACCCCGCATGGGAGAATCTATCTATTGAGCTTTTGCGAGGCAGCGACACTCGAAAACCATTTTGAGCAGTTTTCAACAACACGCCACACGCCCATTCATAGCGAGCAATATTGTAAACGGGCTTGAAGACAATCCCAGCAGCAACGAATGAATTCCCTTCTCCCCCAATCAGGTTTTTCGGAACCCCAGCACAATTGAAGGCTTCGAGGACTTCGTCAGGAACTGAAATCATTTATTTTTGGATCAGGACATTGAAGCGGTATTGACCTTGAACATAGCCCTCTACGCATTGTTCAACGAAGCGATAGTCGCAGTTAACGTTTTCAGCGAAGCGGATGAAGAACTCCCGATCATAGAAGCGCTGTTCTAGCGGACCCACTTTGGGCCATGTCCATTTGGGTGCGCTTTGTCGCATCAATCGTTCTCGGTGGGCGAGCGCCTGTTTCTTTTTAGATTTTTCGGGGATATCACCTAGCCATATTTTCCCGCCCATTTGACAAACTCGATGAAGTTCATTGAGCACTCGCCAGGCATATTCTTCGCTCGGGAAGTAGTGAAAGACAGAATATACTAAAATGGCATCAAAGCGGCTTGATACATAGGGCAAATAACTGGCTTCAGACACCTGAAGTGAGAGCTGTTCATTTAATCGTCGGGCTCTCTGTAGCATCGATTCTGCCAAATCGCAGCCAATTGTATATTCGATTTCTTTTGATAGGGGTAACAAATACATACCTGCCCCACAGCCGACCTCTAAGAATTTGCTTTGGCGTGATAACCCTAATTCAAGGCTGAACTGTTCCCGAAGTTCATCAGCCTCATCAATCCCCATCATGCTGATGCCGTAATCCCAGCCATCGAGGGCGATGGGATCGTCATCAGGGTGGCTCCGACCTCTTTCGTCCCAAAACTTATACCATGTGTGGTCTTTTGCGATTTCCACGTGCAAACCTCTTTATGGGCAATCCTTATCCACAACCCAAATCGGATTTCCCTCGGGATCTGTGAAACTGCCAAACCAAAATTTATCCTTTTTGTCAAAGGAGGGTCCACCGGTGATGATTGCCCCTTTTTGCTCGATTTGTCCAAAAAAGGCTCGCAAATCATCTACTTCGAATTGCGGCACAACGGTATTTTTACTTCGATCCCCAGGGTCGATACCCATCTCTTGCGCGGGGGCGATACCGATTTTAATCCCGGAAGGCATTTCGAGGTTGCAGTAGTGAAATTCTTCATCAAAGAGTTTTGTGACTGTAAATCCAAGTACATCGCGATACCAAGCAACCAATTCGGCGAAGTTGCTGGCAAGGATGACAGTTTCACGAGGGCGTATCTCGATCATTGTAGCTCCTCTAGTTTTCTTTTATCGCGCTGAAGCGAATGGCCAGATCACCATTCGATCTTTTTATGAGCCAGTAAATTGCAATGATTAAACCAGGGCAATGATACCAGAAACAGACAGCTCCCAGATTGGAAAGTTTTGGTTTGGGCAGCCGCTAAAAGGTTTGCGCTCCAGGAATAGGCAATCGAACCCAGGCGGGCATGTGATCGCTGACATCGGCATTGGAGCGACTGATCAATTCGTCCTGTTCTGCTTCGCTAAGTTCATGACAAGGCTTGTTGTGGAGGGCGTGTGAAAACAATTCAATGAAGTTGAACACACCATAATCATAGCCATTGGGTCCGTTCTGGCCTGCGATTTTATTGTCGTCTACGATGGGTAGATCTTCATCTTCGGCCGCAAAAAAGGCGATCTGATCGTATGTCTGATCTTGACGGGCGTTGCTGCGCAACTGACCGCGTTCAGGGTGCGGAGTGAGCAGAGGGAAATTGACCTTGGCGGCCTGTTCATCGCTGAGTTCGTTCTTATTCAATGAACGAAGTTTGTCATCAATCTCTTTGCGTTTTCTACTGGTATCGTTGAATTCTACGTTCAGGTCTCCAAGAAGCAGGATGTTCTTGTGGTACATTCGCTCACTTTGCCTGGCACGCAAAATCAGCCAGTCAAGCAGGGCGTCGAACTCGCGCTTGCGTTCACCTTTGCCTTTGCCATAGAGCAAATGGGCATTCACAGTTAGAAGTTGTGGTCCCTTGGTGTCGTTGACACCCAGAATTTCGAAGGCTGCGCAATGCGGTTGGCGGATGAATGTCAGGAACGTGGGTGTACTGTATTTCGATAATGATGGTTTCTTTTTGCCCTCAGCCTCTGCTTTCTTAACACGCTCATCATATTTGTCGAACCATTTTTCGAAGGTCCCGCGTTTCTCATATAGCATTTGCAGCACTTTGGAGCGGTCGTAAGTGATATCGGATGCTAGGTCGTTGCGCTGGACACGCGTCCAGCGGAACAAAAACGCCAGCCGCTCCGTGTTTCCTCGGTCTGTGGGAAAAGTGCCGGTGGTATCCGATACAACCAGGCCATACCCTCTTCCAAGACTCTCTTTCAGGCGCTCCAACCCACTGAGATCGTCCATGATTTCTTGAAGCGCTAACAGATCGAATGACAGACAAATTTTTCGAAGGAAATTCCAGCGTTTGGCATTGTTTGTTGCATTGCCCAGTTTGAGTATGTTGAAGGTGCCTATCACCAGTGAATTATCGCGTCTCTCTGGGAATTGGAATTTCGCTGGGTCACTCTCCAGCAGGGCGTCGATCTTTGCCCATTGGATATCCGTAAAACCAGTAGCCATTTTTGCCTCCTTATTTGCTCAGGCAGTTAGCCTGCATAATTTCACGATTCAAGTTGTCTCATTAAATTCGATCGTGTGCCCGCTTTCAACGTGTTCCGTGGTGCAATTCAGTTTCTGTGCAAATATGCAATCTAAGGGGATTTCTCAAACTCACCATTCAATATCCATGGTTCGTAATCTGCTTCTGCTGCCCGATCTAAAACACTCTGATGTACTTTGAGCGGAGTTTTGAGGGTATCCAATCCAATCGTGTTCACTCGAGAAACTTTCCGGAATAATTTCCCTATACCTAACCCCGAGTCATGTAATTCTCCCAACGGTGAGGGCTTCATCTTGATTTTGTGCCGTGGGAAAATGCGCAAGCCTTGGGCCTCAGCATTTTGGACCATCCATTCTAGGGTTATATCTGAGAGCGATGCAATTGGATCTTCGTCCGGCTTGGCTAGTTCAAGATATCCGCCGCCAACATCGGTATGCGCGCCTGCAAACCATACTTGTTCCACGACTTGATCTTTTAATTTCCTCTTACCATTTTCCCACACGGGGATCTTCCCGATTTCTTTTTCATTCCAGAAGGTAGGGTGAAACACTCGCCGCTCATCATCGATGGCCAAAGCGTGATAGCCATATTCTGCAGCGCCACTGATGCGGGTATCATGGAATTTGTGCTTGAACACTAGGCTAACAATTGCATCCAACCATTTGACGGGTAACCCCAATGCACCAACTGTATCCCAGACCCCGATAAATTTGATTGTAGTCCATTGAGTGTGGTGCTTATGGATAAATTGATCTCTTTTCTCGACGAGCTTTCTTTTATCTTTGGTTTTATATATTTTGTATGCGATTTTCAACAATTCTGGTCTGGACTTTGGCAGGATCCCAAAGTGGTGGATGAACCCCGACAGGCTCCTGACTGTAAAAGCGCCTCTGCTGAAACCGAAGAGAAATATCTTGTCCCCAGCTTGATAGTTCTCAAAAATGAATTCATAACACTCCAGAATATTTTTCGAGATTCCTGCCCCGAATGCGTTTCCTGTTATGCGTCGCCAATCCGTTCCCAGACCGCGGTCGTAAAATACCACTTGATGAGGGGTGCGATCTTCTACCATGTTGAACAATTTGTAAACGTTGGTGGGCTTGCCCTTGCCCCCTTCTTGGTTGGTGCCATCCGAAAAGATCACAATATTCTTTGACATAATTTACTCCTTCCAATAATTTGCTTACTAAACATTGGAGTAGATCGACGGAAAGCGTTATGATTGAAATGTACTTCCAAACGGAAAACACAAATAAATGGGTTATACCTCGATCACTATTTTTGGGACTCCAGGATAAAGAAGTTTAACTTTGCCTTCGGGATCATTCCGACCTCGACGAATCCGATCGTGCCGTCTACATCAATATAGAAGTTGGTTGGATACGCTCTAATGGCATAATCCATTGAAACTCTTGTGGATGTATCAGCAAGGAGTGGGAAGGTTAGTCCATTCTTCGTGCCATAATTGCGCATGGTGGCACTGGTTTCGCCTACCCCGATTCCTAATACAACAAACCCTTGATGACGGTAATAGTCATAAATAGATTGCATTAGGGGCATTTGCGCCTCACAATATCCGCACCAGGTTGTCAGAAAAATAATTAAAACCGGTTGGCCGGCATAATTTCTAATAGAGGCCACTTCCCCGGTTTTGACATTCGTTAGGGAGAAATCGGGAGGGAAATCGCCTGCTTCAATACCAATCAAAGACTCGGGCAGCGGTGTGAGGGTGGCATTTGGATCAAGTGTGGGTGGTTGTGTTGGAATAGGGGTTTCTATGGAGGCGGGTAAGGGTGTCTGCGTAGGCGGCAGTTGGTCTGTGGGGGTCTGGGTCCAGGTTGGCGGTAATCCCACATTTTGGCGCGTCGGAGAGCTTTCGACAGCAACGGCTTGATCGAGAGGCATGACTTGGCTCTCTGAGTAAATCCGATATCCGAAAAAACCGATCAGACTGATGACGACTACCATGAAAACCGAAATGATTGCAATCCAGCGCCCGGAATGTAGGTTGATCGATGTGTTTTGGCGAATGTCATTTCGAAGTTGGCTGGTTTCCCAATCCGCCAACGGGCCGCTTCCTGTCAACTCTTGGAGTCTGACGCGTGCTTTTCGACGGTTTGGATTGAGCTTCAGTACCTGTTCCAGGCAATCGATTTTTTGACCAGGATCGGCGACGGCAAAACTCATCAACCACCAACCGTATTCTGATTGAGGATTTTGTTGTAAGTATTTGGCCAACAACGTGCGGGCTTCTTCTTTTCGACCAGCGCGCAACAGTTGTTTTGCCTGGGGCAGAATTTCATGCTGTGACTGGAACATGATGGTAAAGCAATATTTGCCAAAACATTCTGGTATTCCTGCAATATTATCATAGCATAGTTGCAATGTTGGTTCAACTGGTGCGATTCTCACAGGGAAGTTTCTTTATTAATGGAAAAATCCAAAAATTGGGAGGGTGCAGCGGATTTTTTCCAATATAATTGATAGTGTCGAGCAAACTGCTTCCAATGGAGTAAACAATGACCAATGCACATCACATCCCCATGCGCCGACTGGGAAACACTGAAATCGAGATCACGCCCATCGGGTTGGGAGTCATGCAGTTTGCCGGGGGCAAGGGGTTGTTTAATTTGATGTTCCCGGAAATTTCTCAGGAGAAGAAGAATACCATCGTAAAGGCAGCACTCGATGGGGGAGTAAATTGGTTTGATACCGCCGAGATGTACGGCCTGGGCCGCTCTGAGCGCAGCCTGGTAGACGCCTTAAAATCCCTAAACGTGTCCGATGCAGAAGTGATCATCGGGACGAAATGGTTCCCCCTCTTGCGCAGAGCTCGGAGCATTCGCCGCACCATTGGCAAGCGTCTGCATTATCTCGAGGGTTACACCATCGATCTACATATGGTTCACCAGCCAATTGGCCTGTCTACGCCTGAAGACGAGATGAATGCCATGGCCGATCTGGTCGATGCCGGAAATATTCGCTCGGTGGGGGTGAGCAATTTTGGTCCAGAACGAATGCGTCGCGCCCACGCTGCCCTAGCAAAGCGTGGGCTGCCATTAGCAGTCAACCAGGTCGAGTACAGCCTGCTGCGCCGGGGCATCGAACACAACGGTGTTCTGGAAACCGCTCGTGAGCTAGGGGTAACCATCGTGGCTTGGGGGCCGCTAGCTTCGGGTATCTTATCGGGTAAATTTCACGACCAGGCGGTTCTGGCCCAGTTGCCGGCTTTTCGACGCCGTAGATTGGAGCGGTTGCTCGAACCCACGCAGCTATTGATCGAGGTGTTGAAAGAGATCGCCGCTGGATACCAAGTCACTCCCGCGCAAGTCGCCCTGAATTGGTTGATCCACTTTCAGGGTGATAGCGTAGTAGCCATCCCTGGGGCATCCAAGGTGCACCAGGCAACAGAGGCCGCCGGCGCCATGCATTTCCAACTCACCGATGACGAGATGGATCGTCTCGATCAAGAATCCCGTCAGATACACACATAAATACGATTGAATCCCCATGGTAAAACCACTCATCAACTGGACACCTGAATTTTATGATCGTCTTTCCAAGCAGTACGATCTCTTCGCACGCATTTTCTTTTCAATGGGAGAAAAGGGGAAAGCCAAAGTCGCCAGTAATTTGCGTATAGGCAACGTCCTGGACATCGCTTGTGGCGCGGGCGGGCTGCTGCGGGATGCCGTTGAGGCTGGCGTGCGTCCATTTGGCTCAGATACGTCTTGGGGCATGCTCGCTGAGACGCGTTCCAAAGTGCCCTATGCAGATCTGGTGCAGGCCAGCTTTTACGCGTTGCCATTTGCCACGCAGGCCTTTGATACCGTCGTCGAGACCAATGCGGTCAGCGGTGCCGAAATCGATTCTGATAGAGTTCTGGGAGAAATGGTGCGTGTGTGCAAATATAAGGGCGAGATCCGCATCGGGGATTACGCCAAAGCACCGAAAGAGAGTCTCTGGTTGCGGATAGTCGAATGGTTTGGACGTCTATTTGGGGATTACCCTCACGACTATGTGACCTTTTTCCGCCTGCAAGGATTCGAAACGCAAGTCGAATACTTGGGCTTTGATGGGATGTATCAATATGTGCGTGCGGAGAAATCTCGATGAAGATCTACTTTGCCTGCTCCATTACTGGGGGGCGTCAGGATGAAGATGTTTATCGTCAGATCGTCGAAATACTGCAAGTGGGCGGGCATGATGTCCCAACAGCAGTATTGGCGCAGCCGCGTACTGACATTGATGAAATTTCGATGGATCCTGAGGAAGTTTATCGGCGCGACACGCACTGGATACAAAGTTGTGACGTGCTGATTGCGGAAGTGACAACACCATCCCATGGGGTTGGCTATGAGATCGGTTACGCTTTGAATCTTGAGAAGCCCGTGCTGTGCCTTCACAAGCAAGACGCAGAGATTTCGAAAATGATTTCTGGGAATCCCCACCCTAAATTACATATCAAGGCATACCGCCATCACGAGGAGCTCAAACCATTATTGGATGCGTTTCTCGAGTAAAGACCTATGCTAAAATAATCAAGATGAACGAGAGTAGAGACCTTCACGAGATATTTCAAAACATTAATATTAATCCCGACGACTTGTGCCTGGCCCTGGTGAATAGTATGGGTGACGCATTGGTCGCAGTCAGCAACGAGGGTCAGATCCTCCTGGTCAATCCCATAGGGGAGATCCTGACGGGATGGCCGCGCGAGGAAATATTGGGCAAGAATATCTCCGAGATCTATCAGGTCAAAGATATCGACAAGGGCATCCTGCTTTCAGAAATCCCCATTCTTCGTGTTTTTGACGAGGAAGAGACTTTTTCTGTCCACCATCGTTTCTTATTAACTCGAAAAGATGGCACCGAGATCCCCATCAGTGAGACCGCTACACCCATTGCTGATGGGGATGGCCACCTGGTAGGCGCAATCCTGATATTCCGAGAGATTTCTGAGACCTTGGATGCTGAATCGCGCATTGAGCATCTGGCTACCCATGATTACCTCACAGGCTTGCCAAACCGAAGATTGTTTGTCGATCGTCTCGATAGAGCCCTATCTCAATCTCGTAGAGAGTTCCGAAGAGTGGGGGTTTTATTCATTGATTTGAATGAATTTAAGCAGATCAATGACACCTATGGGCACGAGTATGGGGACGCAGTGCTAAAAAGGGTCGCCAAAGAGTTGACCAATACTGTGCGCGAGAGTGATACAGTGGCGCGTATCGGCGGTGATGAATTTGCGGTACTGTTGACAAACTTGAGCGACAGGAAAGACCTCCTCCCAGTGAAATCGAAAGTATCTGACGCATTTAAGAATCGATTGACTATCAAGGGACGACTGGTACAGATCAATATCAGTGCCGGCGAAGCTTTATATCCAGACGATGCGGAAGATATCGATAGCCTCGTTGAGCGCGCAGATCGATGGATGTACGCGCATAAGCAAGCGAATAAGAACAGCCAATAATGGCCATCTCGGTTGGGGAATAATGGCTGCCAAACAATCTCCCGAATCATCCCGACTACGTGGTATTGGCAATCCACAAGAACAAAAAGAAGCGGTCAGACTTGCCCTCACTCAGTCTGTTTGGAACAGCCTGAGGCCTGTATCCCTGGCTTTGACGATTTTGTATGCATTATTTGCAATTGGGCATCTGCTCTTGTTGCCAAATGAAGTCAAAATCATCATGACTTCTTTCGCGGGGGGAACGGCATTTCTATTGTTTGCTCTGGCTCAGATCGTTAGAAAAATTAAATTCAGCGAGCGGCTGACCTATCCTGTAGCTTTCGTTATCCTTTTGATAGCGATCATCAACAGCTTGCTCCACCTTTTCCTAACCGATGATGTCCTGCAAACCACCAATCTTATTTTGGTCGTCTTTGGTGCAGGGTATTTCATTCTCTCGACATACTGGTTTTTAGCTTCCTTGATCATTACTTTGGCGAGTTGGATCTCATTCGTCGCCATTCTTGATCAGCCGGCGTATGTTGTCCATTTCGGAATTGCCCTCTCCAGTGCTGCATTTATCTCATACATTTTCCATCGGATGCGCAAGCGAACTTTGGGTGTGCAAGAGGTGCTGCGGTTGCTCAATGAGGCCCAACATAAAGAAGTCGAGAAAGCCTTGGAATTATCCGAGCAACAACTTGTTGAGCTGCAGGAACGTGAAGAGAGGATCCGCGCCATCATCAATACCACGGTGGATGGCATCATCACCATTAGTGAAACGGGAAAAATTCAATCGTTCAACCCAGCAGCCGAGTTGATCTTTGGGTATCAAGAAGAAGAAGTGATTGGACAGAATGTTCACCTGTTGATGCCTGAACCTTACCACGGTGAGCATGATGGCTATATTGACTCATACATGTCGACCAGGGAACCGAAAATCATTGGCATTGGCCGGGAGGTGCGTGGAATTCGTAAAAACGGTCAAATCTTCCCCCTGGCGCTAGCGGTGAGTAATGTCGAATTGCCCGGCAGGACTCTCTTCACGGGCATTGTGCGAGACATTACCGAAAGGAAACTCACTGAAGAAGCCCTGGATGCCGCCAGAGAGCGGCTGGAAAAAGAGATCGAATTGGCAGCCCATATCCAGGCCAGTATCTTGCCGCGCGAGCTTCCCAGGATTGTGGGCTTCGAATTTGCTGCCCATTCGTTGGCAGCACGCTTTCTGAGCGGAGATTTCTACGATTTCATTCCCTTTGATGAGCATCAATGTCAGATCATCTTAGGCGATATTGCTGGCAAAGGCATCCCAGCTGCGCTGATGACCTTGTCGACGCGTGCCCTAATCAGAAATGAAACCAACCCTAAATCCAGTGTGCCAGATATCCTCCGGGCGATCAACAAACTTCAATACCTGGATTTATCGCAGGCTGAGATCTTTGTGACCCTGTTCCTGGCGCGTATCGATGGGCATAAAGGGGAATTTCGCTACGCCAGCGCTGGTCATGGGGAGGCGCTTTTGTGGCGTAATCTGGAAGGAAACTTTACACCGATATTGGCGACAGGCCTTCCAATTGGGATATTTCCGGATGAAACTTATCAGGACGAGGTAATCGCGATGCGCCCCGGAGATCTTATTGTTATTTACTCCGATGGCGTGACGGACGCGATCAACCTGCAGGGAGAGCTTTTTGGGATTGATCGCCTTGTCAGCCTGATCCAAGAAAGTTCTAGTTTCTCTGCCTCGGAAGTTTCTCGTCAAATCATACAGACGATTGAGCATTTCAGCCAGGGAGTTGATCAAGAGGATGATATCACTATTGTGGTTGTAAAAGCGCTGCCGCGCAGGATTGCCATTGAATTTGCAGCTACTCTGGCGCACCTGGATCAGATCGTCAAAAATATCAGCCAGCAGGCTGCGGTATTCTCGCAAGAATATGCTTATGAATGGGAATTGGCTTGTTCCGAGATTGTCACCAACATCATCGAACACGCTTATGGATCGCAGGGTGGTGAAATCCAAGCGGAGGTGCACCTGCTAAAGAGCGGGTTGCAATTGGATCTTTACGACCAGGGAGAACCCTTTGATTACGTCCAATTGCAAATTATTGACAATGGCACACTCCAAGAGGGCGGATATGGCCTTGAGATCGTTCAGCAGATCATGGACGAGGTTCACTACCAGCCAGCGACAGACCAGGGCAATCATTGGAGGCTGGTAAAATACATACAGTGAGGTAAACCATGGACCTGATCATTTCCGAAAAAATGCCCAAGGATGGCGTTCGCGTTCTCGCTGTGAGGGGACGGCTTAATGCCATTACTTCGGGTGAACTGAAGGATAAACTCAAGCAGCTTGTAGATGAAGGGGTCATTGACATCGTACTCGATCTTTCTGCAGTCACTTTCATCGATAGCTCTGGCCTCTCAGCGATTGTTTCTGGGTTGAAGGTCACGCGCGAGCAAGCAGGTTCGCTGAAGATCGTTGGTCTCAATCCATCTACAAAGAAGGTTTTCGAATTGACCCGCCTGGATAAAGTGTTTGAATTATTCGAGCGCGTCGAGGATGCCCTCGGGGAATGATTAGGAAGAACTCTCTATAGGGGCAACTTTTCCCAAAAAATCCAATTGGTGAACGATGCACACCAGGTCGCGATTCGCGATCTGTTTTTTTCGTTCTCGAACCCAGTTAGATAGATGCGTTGTGTTGATTTGAGGATGCGCCCCCATTTCGTTGTGGATCGTATCGATGAGGAAATGCAGGAAATCTGCCTCACGGTGGGGGTATCCATCAGCGCCCGCGAATACGACCCAATCTGAGCTCCCGGCAGCCAGGATTTCTACTCCCTGAGCACGAAGATGCTCGAAAAGATGTCGCCCAGTCTGGCTATCACCAGAGACTTCTCCATCCACCTGGCGCTCGTCCATCGATTGATTGTATAAAGCCAGCAGTTGGCGCTCGAAGGACGGGTCGATCTGAGGCTCGAAGACCGTATGGCCATCGTAGTTTATCGTGAAATACATTAGTCCTTTTGGGCTGGTAGCCGCTTTCAGGCGAGTGATTGCCCTCTGGGGATCAAACAAATCCAGCACCGCGTGCCCGATAACCAGATCCCAGGGATCTTTGTGCTTGGCGATGAATTCGAAGACATTCGCACACACGATGCGTAATATCACCGTCCTGGTTTTCGTTGAGATGTGGTAGGTGTCACTTTTATAGTGTCGGAAGTCGAAATCGCTCTGGTCGGCCCAATCGGCGAGGTACGTTGGGGCTGCTTTTGTATTTAGTTCTTCGAGGTCGAGGAGCGTGTACTCGCATTCGGGCAGCAGATTATCAGTGAGCATTCTGGTCAGCATGGTGCCGATTCCCCCACCGATCTCGAGCACGCGCAGGGGTGTTTTCGAATTACACCTCGCATGGAGGGTCTCCTTGAGCTGATTCCACACGCGTAGGTTCAGGGCGCGGTCGTCGACAGATACCTTTGATGCTAAGTAGTTGACAAATAGATCTTTTGGCATTTTCTTTTAACATTCTGGGTTTTGGGAATTCCGTGGTGAACTCCAGATTTGGGAGTATGGGGCGTGCGGAGCATGCCTCATACTCCCAAATCTGCCGACTTACACGGTGGTTCCTTGGGTGCCAATATTATGCCTATGGAGGAGTGAATGGAGCCAAGGCATAGCTATGCAAGAATTCATACACGCGCTGCCCCATTCCTTCCCAGGTGGGGCCGTTTTGGTATGTGCGCAGCGCGGCTTTGCTCATCTCGAATAATTTCTGGTGGTCCGCGGCTAGGTCGCGGAGATGCATTGCTAACGTGGTTCGATTGCCGGCTTCAATCAAGTACCCATTGCGGTTATGGCTGATGGTTTCGTGCGCTGCGCCGTTGGTCGTGGCGATGGCAGGCAACCCAAAAGCCATTCCTTCCAAATAGACAATGCCGAAACCTTCGTAGGTGGATGGCACCACGAGCAGGTCGTGCTCGGCCATCAAGGAGCTTAATTCTTGGGTATCCAGGGCAGGGTAGATCTTCACTTTGGTTGCATCCGGTAACGCGGGAATCAGCTTTTGAACCTGGCGAGAGTATCGGGGCTCGTGGTGCGGATTTCCGATTAGAGAGAGTTCGATGTCGATCTCTGGGAGGAGAGAGCAAGCCTCGAGGATCACATGGGGTTGTTTGCGGCGAGTAATGCTTCCCAAGAAGCACACTCGTAAAGGTCTTTGTTGGAGCGCTCGTTTGCGAATGTGACTAACACTGGTGGGATTTCCAAAGCGGTTACCGCCGGGATAGGCGACCACATGGGGGGGCAGGCGCGGGACAAAAGCATTGACCGCAGCGCGTGTGGTTTTGCTGTTGAAAATAAAGCCATCCATAGCATTCAAGTAGCGCTGTTCAACCTTGCGGTATAGCCAATGGACTGTGTGGGGATGCTGCTCGCTGCTGCGCAAGTGGTGGACCAGGGCGATGATCGGATACTCCACCCTGGCTTTGATGTGATGGTTGATGGCGAAAAGTGAAGGATGGCAGAGCTCATCTTGAATGAGTAGATCAACCTCCAGAGCGAGCAGCCTGTCCCTCAGTGTTTTAGAAAAATTGTCCGCCAGGTGGCGTGAATAATCACGCCAGGGCAACGAGACAATCTCAACCTGATCTCCCTGTGATTCCAAATAATCGACCAGGTACCTGTCATAGATAAATCCCCCGGTGACGGTATCCAGGCTGCCATAGATCAGAAAACCGAGCTTCAATTAAACATCCAGTCTGAAAGATGCCCAGGCGATCTCGTTCTCCCAAAGCTGGACGGTAATGGCGTTGAGAGTAGCGGCCTGGATGCGCTGCGCCAATTGGGTGCACAGAATACGTGAAAAATGCTCGATGGAGGGATTCAGATCTTCAAATGCTGGCATCTCATTGAGCGTCTGGTCGCGGTATTCGTCCACCAATTGATCGAGATTGCCCTCGATATCGACGATATCGACCAGGTAGCCATGCTGATCTAAATTCTCTCCATGAAGCTGAACTTCCAGATAATAATGATGAGAGTGCAGCTCATTTTCGGCTCCCCAATCTCCTCCAACCAAATAGTGCTGTGCGACGAAATCCCGTTTGACTGCGACTGTGTACATAGCCTCTCCTTTTATAGGACCCCGGTTTCTTCGAGAAACCGGGCTTCAAAATATCTCACCCATATGTGGGTGGAATGCTTGTTACGACAAACCAGACAAAATACACGAAAACTCCTAAAGTGGTCGCTGCGATGTAGAGCCAATAAGCCGTGCGCATATAGGGTTTGTAATTGTTGAAACTCAAGAACTTGGGCATCAGTTTGTGCCCGCGCAATACCACGAATAAACCAAATAGAGTAGCCGAAAAACCGGTTATGGCGTGCAGCGCGGTCACGATATAGAAAATTCCTTCTCGGGGACCACCTTGATCGCGCACGACAAAATCGCGAAACGGCAATATCATCAACCACAGCACCATGATCAGATTGATCAGCGCACCGGCAGTCTGTACCCATTTGTGCGCGGTGAAATTCTCCCTCCGCGCCAAATAGAACCCTACACTAAACAGGATTGCCGTAGTGAGCATGATCAGCAATGTGACATCGGCGGCAAAATTGCCATTGGTTCCCAAAAATCCAGGGGTATGCAAGATATCATTCATGCGTTTCTCTCCTCGATACCGATAAAATTAGAGTATTTCAGTCGTATTATATCAAGTATAGTCAATTATGATCTGGATGACCTCTTCTGGTTGCTGGTCGAGAAGGTGATAGGCTTCTGCTGCTTGCTCCAGGGAAAAGCGGTGCGTGATGAAGCGCGAGGGCTTGATCGCAGCAATCTTATTCAAGGCAACCTCGAAGCGACGGCGTTTATTCCAACGACTTTGGAATTCGGGTGCCAGGGTGCTGACCTGGCTGCTGAGCATTCGAATCCGATTACGGTGGAACTCTCGACCCAATTCCAAGGGCGATATCTTCTCACCGTACCACGAGCCGATCACAATGCGACTTCCAAAGCCAGCCAACTGGATGGCTGCGTTGAGCGCTTCGGGAGAACCGCTAAGCTCGAAGAGTAGATCTGCTCCCTGGATGTCGGGTTCCGCCCAAAGCTCTCTGAGATGAGCCAAATCTTGGGGAGGGAAAGATTGGTCAGCTCCTGCTGCCAGCGAGGCATTGCGGCGTTCTGCATAGTTGTCGATCGTGATAAGTTTCGACAGGGGAAATTCGGCGAGAAGAGAAGTCGTTAAAATTCCAACAATTCCCTGTCCAAAGACAGCCACTCGCTCCCCGATGAGCGGTTTGCCATCCATGACAAAATTGACCGCGGTCTCCATATTGGGCAAGAAGACCGCATCGTCAGTGGCGATGGAATCATGAACGGGCTGCAGATCATTAATGGTCGCGCTGAAATGGCTTTCGTGAGGATTGAAGGCAAAGACCCTTTTTCCCAGCCATTGCGCATCCACATCGGCCCCTAATTGGATGATTTCACCCACCATGCAGTAGCCATATTTAAAGGGATAGTCGATTTCTCCCGCAAGCGAGGCAATCGTGGCGTCTGTCGAAAACCCTTTGGGGGCTTGATCGCGATAAATCAGTAATTCCGTGCCGGGGCTGATGGCAGACGAGATAGAGCGCACCATGACATCGCCCGACTTAAGGACGGGCATCTCTTCTTCATGGATTCCTACTTGGCGAGGTCCCTCGAAGTACAAAGATTTTTTAACCATCATGATTATGGGGTCTTGGATCTTACTCCACCCCAGATCAAAATATCTTCATCTACCTTCTCAACAAACAGGGGGGAGATTTTAGGGAAATTAGAAGCTGAACCTTTGCTCTCGATCAGGCTTTCGACAGCTTTAAAGCCGCCCACGAAAAGTGGAGCGATAGTGATCACGACGACGTCTACAAAACCCGAATTCAGAAAGCTGCCGATTACCGCTGAGCCCCCTTCGACCATCAGGCGCTTGATGCCCTTCGAATTCAAGAAGTGCAAAATATTAGATAATGGTATGTTTCCATTTTTTGATACATTCATGCGCATCACGTGGCATTTATGTTGCTCTAGGATTTTCTGTGAAATTTGAGAGGCTGTTGGGCTAGCAAAAATCCAAGGGCGATTTTGATTAGTGAGCAATCGAGCGTTAGTGGGTATACGTAAGTTTGAGTCCAGAATGATGGGCTGAGGGTTCGCTCCATCCACAAGCCGCACGGTGAGTTTGGGGTCGTCCGCCAGCACTGTGCCAATACCAACCAGGATGCCGTCGTGTAAGGCGCGCAAGCGGTGAGTGATTTTCATTGTCGCTAGACCGCTCAAGGCTAATGCTTCGCCTCGATCCCGGGCAATGCTGCCATCAATGCTTTGGGCGTAGGTGAGTGTCACCAACGGTCTATCTTGCCCGGTTGATTGGCCCTCAACCTGACGGATGTACTCTTCAACAACCTGCATCTTGAGAAGAGGGGTTTTCGAGAATTTTATTCGGAATGCTAAGCAAGTGATCCATGCGGTTCACTTTGGTGCGCAGGTACTCCAAGTTTTCGAGGTTGACTGTTGGTTCAATGCTAACCCGCCGGCTGACAGTGGTGCCATGTTTGGTGAGATCCTCAATTTTGGCAGGGTTGTTGGTCAGTAATTGGATAGAGCGTACTCCCAGCTCTTCGAGTATGGCGGCGGCGGCGCTGTAATCGCGCAGATCAGCTTGATGCCCTAATGCCAGATTCGCTTCGACAGTGTCCATACCTTGATCTTGAAGATTGTAGGCACGTAATTTTTCCAATAACCCAATTCCCCGGCCTTCTTGCTTCAAGTAGATCAGCACACCGCTGCCATAGTTGGCGATCTTGCAAAGTGAAAATTCGAGTTGTTCTCCGCAATCGCAGCGATTTGACCCCAACACATCTCCGGTGAAGCATTCAGAATGTACTCGAACCAGCACATTCTCCTGACCTTCGATCTCGCCAAAAATGAAGGCCAGGTGTTCTTTTTCGTCGTGATTGTTGTGGTACAGGCAGAGTTGAAATTCTCCCCAACCGGTGGGGATGCGGGCGCACACTTGGCAAATAACCGATATATCTTTAACACTCATCTTTATCTTCCTCCACTAAAATTATAACTGATCTGAATTTCAAAACTTACACGTCAATATGCCGCCCCAAATGAGCCCCAACAGACCAAAGGTAATATCACGCAGGCGGATAAGCAGTCCCACACTGGCTCCGAATTCTGATCCGAATCCTAAGGCTCCAGCTGCCAGCACCTGGCTGATCTCTAAAGAACCCAACCCGCCTGGCAGAGGCATCAAGAAGGCCAGTCTGGCGGCGGTGATGAAGACAAGCGTATTTCCCAGGCTGATCTCTACACCCAGGAACCGCAGCGCTAACCAATATTCACAGATCAGCGCCAGCCAGACCAATCCAGAGAGTAGCATCAGACCCACTACGATGATGAACTTTGAGCGGCAGAAATCGGCAGTTTGCGTTTCTGCTCGTTCGATTGTCGTGGAGATCGTTTGGATCTGCGCGTTGCTTGATCGCATAGCCGCTATCCGTGAGCTCATCCAGCTTAACGGCTTGACCCCAAAATACAATAGAACTAGATATCCCCAGGGGAGGGCTGTCAAAATCAAGATGGGTGGCAGCATGGGGAGATTTTCATCGATATCCAGGTAACCCCCGACAAACACATACACGATCCCAACTGCCAAAAAAGTGAAGTTTGCCATCAACTCGAACAGCTTGTCCAGGCTGAGCGAGGCAAGGATATCGACTGTGGGAAGATCGTGGTATTTTCGTAAGTAATAAACTTGCAGCGGCTCCCCGCCGAACTGCGGCCCCGGGGTGAAATAACTTACTCCAAAGGCAGCCAAACGATAGCGCATGATTGCCAGGTAGGGCAGGTGATGACCCTGGCTGCGTAACAGCAACCACCATCTCAAGCCAAACAGTGTGATGATGGCAGCATTTACAACCAGGAGCAGACCAATCTGAATCACGCTAAGCTGGCGCAGGATCTCCGCAATTCCTCTGAAAGGAGTGATGGCAAAAACATAGCCTACCAGGATGATCGATACCAGCCAGGCTATTGGCTTCCAAAATCGCGTAAGCCACCTCATGCGGCTTTCTTCTGCCCCGCGCGGTTTGTGATCAGCCATTCTTCGGGGTTCCAGAGAGCGATTGGTCCATTTCCGACGAACAGTATGAAGATCAGCGCGAAGACCAGCAGCCAGTAGTCAACGCCAAATTTCAGCCATTGCAGTTGGACGCCCGTGGAGATCAGAGCCAATATGGCTGACGTTCTGCCCAGGACCCCAAAGGCGAAGAGCAGTATGAAAAGCAAGGCAAGCGCTAGGAAGATTGGGCGCGCCTCTTCGGGCATACTCCCCCCATTGGGCTGGCCGGTCAGGCCAAACGTTTGGGCCTGATTCCAGTAAATCAGCACGATCAACCCCCGAAGGACCAGCGGCGCCCATTTGGTCAGCCAAATCCCCAAGGGCTTGATATTCCAATCTCCCCAAATCCTGCCGGGATCGCGTCCGGTGACTTGCAGGTAATCGATTAAAAACATACTCAAGAATGGGACCAGAAAGAGGGTGGCTGCAAAGGTCGTTCCTGGCGGTCCAAGGACGGGGAAGAGCATCACTGTGATAAAGCCCATTTGCAGGCCGGCGAACAGGCGACGAGTGTTGTTGGGCTTGAGCGGGTGCACCTCACGGCCAGCCCGCTGGTGGAAATGTAGGCCCAATAAAAAGAGGTAGCGAGCAAAACCGAAAGGTAAATACCACCAGGGCACAGTACCATATTGGAAGGCCAGCAGTGTGACCACCAATACACCCAATGCGTCGTAGTTCATATCTAGAGTCTTTCCCAGGCGAGTGACGACATCGCTGACGCGGGCCAAATAGCCGTCGAGGAAGTCTGTGATATCGGAGAGGATATAAAGTGCAGCTGGTAGCCACCCCCAAATGCCAGGAAGTTTTGCGAGCAATAAAAATCCACTCAGCATAGCGATTAGAGTGCCGCGTATCATCGTCATTAGGTTGCCAGGCCCAAACCTGGGCAGTACCTGGTGCTCATTTTGACGGTGGTTTTGGGGCAAAAAGCGCCACAAGTTGAATAATTGATAGAAGATGACGGCCGTCGCAACCAGGAGCCATTGGCGAGCATAAGCGCTATCTTGGATGCTGGCTATCAATCGGTAGATCAGCGCTATCGCCAACATACTGAGTAGCGCATAGGCTGCCCAGCGCATGCGAAGATTTACGAGCGGGTTTGAATGATCACTTTGCATTTGAGAGAGATTTCCTAGGCACTAATAGCATTGGTTGGCCCACAAGTCGATCAACCTATCTGAGAAGTTGATCGATTGTAGTCTTACATATCGTGCAGGTCGAATTCAATTTGGGCTAGAGCTTTCGAGAGTCTCTAAGCGTTGATGGGCGTCGCTGCTAAGCGGCTCGAAGTCGGGGTACGCTTCCAGGAAAGTCTGAAAATCGTTAATCGCTTCCTCGACCTCGCCCAGGGCCTGATTCACTAATCCCCGTCCATAGTGGCCGGCTGTATACCCATCGGCAATCAGCGCAGTGAATATTTCCAAAGCTTTTTCATATTCACCCATCTTGTACAGAATGAATGCGCGCGTGTCCAGCGAGTCGGGGTTATCTGGTACGAGTTCCAAGGCAGCGTCGACATATGCCAGGGCCTTTTGCAAATCACCTTCCAGGAAAGCGATCATATAGGCTGCGCCATTGTAGGCGTACGAAAACTCGGGATCCAGGGCGATGGCGCTTTCGTAGTCTGCGATCGCTTGTTCCAGATCGCCTATCACACTATGTGCCCAAGCTCGGGATGCGTACGCGCTAGCGTCTTCAGCCCCCAGCTCAATTGCCTTGGTATAGTCTGCAAGGCTAAGATCGTGGGCTCCCGAGAACAAATACGCATCGCCTCGCAGCACGTAGGTGTCTGGATCCTGATCATCGATTTCTAAGGCGCGATTGTAGTCTGCGATAGCAATATCAAATTCGCCAATATTGGCGTAATAAAATCCGCGCCCTGCGTATCCGCTGGGTGAACCGGGATTGATCTCGATGGCACGTTGATAGGCTTCCAGTGCGGCATCGGCGTTATCCAGATAAAGGTTGACCAGGCCTAGGTTAATCTGTGCAGCTAGGAAGCTGGGCTCCAATTCTACAGCGCGCTCGAAATCAGATTTGGCGCTTTCGAAATCTCCCAGCCAAAATGCGTTGAAGCCTCTTTCGTTGTAGCCCATGGCCAGCTCTGGGTCTAGTTCGATGGCTTTCTCGATGGTGGCGTTAACGCCCTGGTCATCTTCGACATAATGAGATCGATAGGCGGCATCAGCGATGAGCGCAATGGCGTTATCGGGATCGATCTCCAGCGCTTTTTTAATCAACCCGCTGGCAGACATGGTGCGCCCCAATCGGATTTCGAATAAGGCTTGCAAGGCTAAGGCGGTGGCATTGTCGGGATCATCTTCCAAGATAGCCTTGGCGGTTTCTAGGCCACGTTGGTTGTGCTCTGCGTAAAAATCTGCCAGAGCATCTTCGATTTGGGCCAGATCTGCAGCCAAACTTCTCCCAACGATCAATCCTGAGAAAAGGAATAAGAGAATGAAGCCCACAACGATTTTTTGTGTTCTAGCCATCATAGTCCTCCTTTGGTGCCTTCGTACCAGTACCTTGAATTATAATGGATTGTAGACGTTGGCCGCGGCAGCCTTTGATAGGTTCTCCAGGAATTGGCGGAATAGTTGGCAGAATTGGGGGTATCGGGCAGGCTCCGCTTAACCGATACCCCCAATTCTGGAGTTCACCGGAACTTCTTAAGATCAAACATGTAGGAGTTGATAATGATTAGACAATTCTTGATACTCTCATTTCTTTTTGTGCTTATTGCCCCTCCAGAGGCCTCACCTCCTTTAGAGTGGCCAGAAGATGTGGGCTGGTCGCACTTTGGCTTGTTGGTGGGTGGGCCAGATCCCATTGATTTCGATGGCGCTTGGGTCAGGCCGCACCCCGGTCCGTTCATCTGGGGTGAGATCGAACGAAAGCCCGGCGAGTATCGCTGGCGAAGAACAGATCAACTCATCGAGCAAGCCCAAGGCCGCCGATTGGCGGTGCTGGCTACCGTCTGGCCATATGCGGATTGGGATCAAATGTCCTGTCATGCGGACCAGCCGCCGGCTGAGGGTGCCTTTCGTGAGTTTGGCGACCTGCTGTATATGCCGTGTGATTTGGATGGGTATCTGGCCTGGCTGGGAGCTATGGTCGAGCGCTATGATGGTGATGGGGTGGACGATATGCCAGGTTTGGAATACCCGCTGCGCCACTGGGAGGTCCTCAATGAGCCCGCCATGCAAAGCCCGGAATTGACCTTCTTCCAAGAGGGTCCCGCTGAATACACTCAGCTATTGCAGCGCTCCTACACCACGATCAAAGCAGCTGATCCCAACGCCGTAGTTCTCCCTGCGGGACAGGCCGGGATGCAGCCCGACTTCAAGGATTATTGGGCTGAGGTGTTGCCTGCGGCGCACGGATATTTCGATATTGGGAATATTCACTCCATCTCTAGTGATGACGATTTCTTTGCAGTTGAATATCGCGCCTGGCTGGATGAGATGGGATTCGAGGCGATGGATTACTGGATCACGGAAGCGCTCGTAGGCCGCATGGGGCCTTTCGGCGAGCCACCGCTTAATGATGACGAATTGGCCCAACTGACGTTCACCGGCTATGCAACCGCCTTCGCACACGGCGCGCAGGTGATCTTCAACGTTGGCGGCCATGACCCTTCGGGAGGCCCTGGCAAAGCCTCGGGAAACACCTTTGTGATGATGGCGCAAATCTTGGGCGATTTTGAAGAAGCCACGCTGCTTACAGATAGCTCAGTACAATTCGATCTTCCCGCTGGAAGGACCGTTTACGCTCTATGGGATGGAGCCAGCTTGCCCGAAGAGGTGAGCGGCACTGTGGAGGTGGTATCATATGCTGGTGATAAATCTCAGGTCGAAGTGGCGGAAGTTAATTCATTTTTACCCGTATTCGTAATCGTACAACCATAGAAGGAGAAAATCGATGACTGAGGGAAATAATTATCTTGAAGAGCGTCTTGAAGGGCAACGAAAATGGCACTCAGATAAGGCCGGTATAAACAAAAATAGATACCACATGGTCGAGATGATCACGATCATCGCCGGAGCCACGATCCCTGTGATCAACGTGATCGATTTCGAATTTATCAGCGAGCCATCAATCCGGTTCCTCTCGGCCCTGATTGGTGCAGTCATCGTTGTAGCAGCCGGTATCAGCAAACTTTTCAAGTTCCAGGAGAACTGGATCAACTATCGCACATTGTCGGAAACACTCAAACGGGAGCAGGAATTCTATCGTTACGAAGTGGGGGATTATGGGGGCCAGAGAGAAAAACAGCGTCTAAAAATGCTCGTTCAGCGCGTTGAGAATATTTTGGCCAGCGCCACGGAGCAGTATATGGCTGTTCATAAAGCATCTCAAGAGCAGGCGGTCCAGCCCTCCGAGGAGGAAGATACCTAAAGCAAAAGGAGCCAGCGAAGCTGGCTCCTTTTGCTTTAGGTGGATTTTATTTTTCGATCACAAATGTCTTCGTAACCCATCCGGTACAATCCCCGGTAATTTCACTGCAAGCCTGGGCTCTTATACTATAGGTTCCATCATCCAATGAGTCCCATTGACTTGAACTCATTCTATTGCAGCTATCATCCCCAGCAAATGCGCAGAAGCGCACACTTTCCTCAGACTCCATATGTCCCAGGGCCTCGATTACGAAAACCACTCGTTCGATATCTTTGCCGTTGATTCTGTCTCCGCCGACCCAGGCTTCAGCTTCAAATCTCGTTTGATTACGCCTAGTGATCGTTTGGCCCTCCGTTGGAATTATAATCTCGATATTGATGACCTCGGCTTCTGTGGGTGTGGGTTGAGGTGTGTATGTCTCTGTTGGGAGGGGGGTATCTGTTGGGATGCTCGTTGCCGTAGAGGTCAGCGTTGGTTGAGGAATAGTGGCGGTGTTCGTAGGGGTCGGTGTGTTGCTAGGGGGCGGGGGACTCGATGGGACAGAGGTATTTGTGGGTACCGCTGTAGATGTAGGTTGAGAGGTGAATGTTGCACTTGGAATGGCTGTGGCGGTTAGGCTTGGAAGGACTGCTGTGCTGGTGAGAGTCAATGTTCTGGTTGGGAGATATGTCGCTGAAGGAATAGGCGTCCAAGTGGGACGTCGGGTGCCTGTGCTGGTGGGTGCAGGGCTGGGCGTATTTGATGGGGTGAATGAGTGAATTGGTGTCACGGTGGGAACCGGAGTATCCAACTGCGCGAGGGCTTGATTTACTCGTTCAGAAATATCCTCGCCTTCTGGAGCTTCGTCGCGGAAGATGTCTTCAATGATGTTGAGTGAGATGTTGGGTTTGGATATCCGTTGGTCGGCGCTGTAGTCGGCAAATTCCCGTACTTGAATGGAGATTGGCAGCGACTCGGTCGCATCTCCCTGGGCCAGTCCTTGAACGAACACGCTCAGGCACAAGCAGGTCACCCCGAGGATAACAATCACCACGATCAATAATCTTTGCAGGTTCGAGCGGTTTTTGTTATTCATCTCCATCCACTATGAATGGCCCTCGAATGTATTGGCGCGCCTTTTCCTCCTCACCGGGTCTTAGAATTCGAAAGACTTCCATCGGTTCTGGCTTCCCTTGGAAGGAGTGATAGCCCTGGGAAATGATCTGAAACTCTTGCTTGTGCTCTCCGAGCGCAATGTATGTGTCATTGCTTATCAGAGCGCTGGTGACTCCTAGAATTTTGGTCAGACTCTCAACGCGTTGAGTCACATTGACAGTGTCGCCAATGATGGCGTAATGCAGGCGGTCCATCGAGCCCATGCCGCCGGCCGCGACGACCCCGGTGTTGATCCCAATGCCCGTGGTCAGTGGTGGTTCACCTAGCTCGCGCCGCAATATGTTCAAGGCTTTGATCGCCTCGAGCATCTCTAAGGCGGACAGACAAGCCTGGTAAGCGCTCTTCTGGGGGGATAGATTTACAGGTAATACACCAAATACTGCTTTGAGTGAGTCTCCGGCGAATTCATGGGTCAACCCGCCGAAACTGTTTATGATCGGGACGAGTTCACCATAATAGCTGTCGAGCCAGCTCAAAATTGTCGTTGGATCAACCGTATCGGAGATCTTGGTAAACTCCCGGATATCTGTGATCATGATGGTGGCGACCGTATCCTGCCCTCCCAGCTTTAAGTTTCCTGTGGAGATGCCTCTGCGAAGCTGGTCGCGAACTTGGGGTGTGATTGTCCTGCCTAACAGATCTCGATAGATCTCACCCTCGCGTAAATGAGAAGTCATCGAGTTGAAGGCATGCGCCAAATAGCCCAGCTCATCTTGTCCTTTGGGTTCGACGCGCACATCCCATTTCCCTTGGCTGACATGTGTGGCTGCTGTTACGACCCTGGCGAGTGGGTTTGTGATCAGGCGTGCGACATAGATGCCGAGGACGATGATCAACAGCACTGCGATGCTGGCGAAAATCATGATCTGGATTTGTGTGAATAGGCTAGGTTGGACGAAGAACGACTCGGCCAATGAGACGCCCAGTAGACCCAGATCGACCCCCTGGCGGACTTCCCAGACCCCCAAAATTTCACGGTAGCGTATCTCGGCGGCATAGATTGTGCGCAGTTGACTCTCGGTGATCTGGTTGCTTATGGTAAGTCGCACTAAATCCGCAGGGATCGAGATATCATTTTGGCCAATTAAGGTAGTGGCCTTTGGCTCTCCTTCGGAGTTGTACAGCGAGATATGGGCAAATGTATTTTCTTCCCCCAGCAATGTGTGGCGCATGTCAGCCACCAGGTTATCAAGGGTTTTGCCAACTAGAGCGATTCCCACGATCTGGTCGTTTGCATCATGGATCGGTCCTGCAAAATAGAGGTATTCGCCCTGAGGAATTTTTGCGACCCCGGCGTATTTATCCCCTAGGGAGTCGATTTGATTGGCGGCGATTTTTTGCACAAATTCCTGGTCAGCCAGAATAGTATCGAGGCTGGTGAATTCATACTCCTGGAGTTGGCCGCCGCTATCATGGCGCATGGAAAACATGGCAATGCCTCGCGGGTCGAGGATTTCAACCGCTTCTTCGCCGGTGTTTAGTACCACGCCATAAATCAACTCGCGGATCTCGTCGGGGTTTTCATTGAGTAATGCGGCATCCAGGCCCTCGATATTGGTTATCAGCCGCAAGGATTCGAGTTTGCGATTTTCCTCCTCGACCATCCATGTCGTGGCCAAACGACCTGCCTCGATCAGATTATTTTTGAATCGCTCTTCGATGGCGTCGAGCGCAACGCGCGAAACCAGGTAGCCCGCGCCAATTGCCAGCAAGAGTGCCAAGACCAAGTAGGGCAAGATTATTTTCAACTGGACCGG
The DNA here is from genome assembly GCA_964438295.1 of uncultured Anaerolineales bacterium. Taxonomy (GTDB): domain Bacteria; phylum Chloroflexota; class Anaerolineae; order Anaerolineales; family UBA11858; genus NIOZ-UU35. The sequence continues at coordinate 13,501 of CAYTKR010000029.1, read as the reverse complement.
AGTTCTAATCTTTGGCAGGGAAGCTTGCACTCTTTGGCTGGCGAGGCTGGTTTGGTTCGATCTATTTGTGGTCTGCGAAATGGCTCGCTCAAGCCGCCCTTGCGTGAAAGGCGCTCGCAGAAAGGTATTTGCGCCCAATTTCTTCAAAGTCAATTCGCGATCTAGATCAAAGCGATTTGATGTGATCAATACCTGTGTTTGGTGGTATTTTTGGTTGATGACCTGGAGTGATCGATTGACAAAAGGATCTGGACATCCCGAATCTAGGATCACTAAATCAGGAGGTACCTTTCTCATAAATTGAAAGAACTCAGTAGTATTGCTGACAATGTAAGCTCGATCTCCCCTCTGTGCAAAAAGCTTGCCCAACAGTTTGGCTTTTTCGGCAGATGTTTGGATAATCAGCGCAAGCATTGCGGATACCCCCTATATGGAACTTGCGAAATCCTCAATTTTGATCTTGGAATTCCCATCTTGGTTCATCATTTCAGAGAGGGCAATTTCGTCGTCATCGCCAAAGGTAGGCAAACCGTATTTTATGATTTGGCCATTCTATTGTAGCAAAAATACCATGAGGGTCAATAACGCTAGAGGTTTACAAAACCTGTCGTAAACGAAAATCGATTCGTGATTTATTGGGATGTGATCACTATCGGGAGGCATTACTATGGTCAAATACAAGTGCCCCCTTCAAAGACGGGGGCACTTGTGTTTGCATGTTAAGGCCGCTCTATTCGGGGTACGAACCAGAAACCGTGTGCAACGTGTGTGTTCTCTGTGAGAGCCACTGTTCTAAGAATGAACTCCACAGTCTCACCCGCCAGGAATGACAGATCGATATCAAGATAGGTTGCCTGCTCGTTATAATCCTCGAACCATTCCCATTCATCCTTGGTTTTGATCTCACCACTGGCATCCTTGTAAAGGAGTTGGAAATCGATGCTACAGCCTTTCATATCAGCCATGCAGCCAATACCAGCCTTGAAACGATCACCGGCTTGCACCGTGAAAGCAGGGTATTTGCCCTGGATGTAGGCGTAGCGCTGCTCGTATGGATGCACCCATAAGGTCAGTTCGTCATCCAGTCGATGCTCCATGTTTGGTGTTGCCAGCAAAGTCACAAATCCCCCGCTCGCTGATCCGCCTGGGCAATTCAATTTTGCACTCTGGGGTTCCTCTTCGAATTCCCAAAATACATACCATTTGGCATCGCAGTAGTTAAAGGCAAAGTCATATGCAAAGGATTGTGAAGGCTGTACCACACTGATTTCCACTGGCAGCACACCACGTTTATTCTCTCCAGTACCAAACCAGAAGCCTTCATTGTCATGCATCACCCAGTAGCTTGTATATGTCCCCTCGTCTTCTGGGGCAGTGAATTCTACGGAGATATCTCCCATTTCACCCGGTTCTACCGTTGCTTGTAAAGCATTGGATTCGGCAGCCCCCAAGATATCGCCATCTGAATAGACAACGCTGTAATTGGTCTCCCATGTGCACGTGCCTGTGTTTTGAAGCTTCCAGGTTTTTGTAAATCGGACGCCGGGAGGAAGCACTGAGCCTTTGGGTACAGTGACATCTGAAATGAATGTTGCTTTATTGCAGTTTTCGTTCACCGAAGAGCCCTGGCCAACGCCAGATTTTGATGAATCAAATTTTGCAGTGGGAGTAGGAACAAATGTCGGCGTTGGTGAGGGAAAGAACCCCCCCGTGCGCACAATCGAACTGATGATCTGGTCTACTTCGTCTTGCACGGATGCGGGAATAGAAAAGTTTGTATAATTCCCAGAACTATCCAGGTTGTTTTCCAGACGGATGTGATACGTGATATCGTCGATACTTTCCCCTGCGAATATGAGCTTCTCCTTCCCATTATCGACAAGCACATGTTTCGGGATTTCCATCCCCAATAAATTTATGCCCCCGCGCACTTCCAGAGTTCCTGGGGGGATACTCTGGCCGATTTCAGTTTTCTCCCATAATAATTTATATTGTATTAGAAGCTTGTAATCTCCGTCAGTTAATTTCAAAGTTTTGGCCGCAAAGCCCCCGCTTGGTGTGATCCTTCCAGCAGGGATGATGGCGATGGACCAATTGCTGGGATATTGCAGCGCCAGGCGATAGGTTGCATCGGTAAATGTTAAGGTAGAAATCCCTGGAGTGGGTGTTAAGGTTGAGGTTGGGGTGGGCGTACGATTACTAGAATCTCCAGAAGGGCTTCCGAATTGTCCAGAGGAACTGGATGTTTCGGTAACCAAGCCAAAAGAGTCGACCTGACCTTCCCAGGCAAAGTCAATGCCTGGGTTAGTGACCAATACTGTATAAGAAATTTTTTCTATTGATACGAGTGGATATATAACAGATGTCGACCAATTTCCTGAAATGTACTGAAAGGCTGAAGACCCAACAATGTCTTCGGGCGTGATATTTTCCTCGCCCCAATCTTCATCTTTGGTGGGAACGAAAAGCCCATAATGGTCTCGGATGTAAAGCATGGCATTGTTACGCGCAGCTTGCGGACTATCGACGATGATCTGCGTTTGGTGGTCTTGAAATCCGGTTTCAGGGAGCTTGTCAGATTCTCCCAGAAAAGGAAGCGTGCAACTGCCGAGTACCATACTGGCAATCAGAAGAAGCAGGAAGTAAACGGGTTTATCTCTTGAAAATGACATCGCTACCTTTGCCTCTATATCACTATCTCCACGGGGCGTCATACCATCTGCGGTGGATCCAACTTAAGCATATCACTTTTTTCTTTTGAATCAAAACGCCACCGTCAGATTGGATGGTGGCGTCTGGTACCTCCAAACAAGTTTACTGGGGCCGCAAGCGTGCGGCTATGTCTTTCAATTGCTTGAAGCCGACTGGTTTCAGTAGTACTAGGTCAGCGATATTGTTGAGTTCTCTCGCCAGGCTGCTATCAGCCGTGGCAACGATTACGCGCACCTCCGAAAGGCGCTCATTACTGCGGATATATTCCAATATTTCTGTGCCTTTGATATGGGGAATATGCAGATCCAAGATAATGATCGCTGGAACCACTTGGTCAAGGCGGTTCTTGGCTGTCAGTCCATCCTGGATCACTTCCACTTGATAATCGGCTTCTTCGAGAGCCTCGGCAAATGCCAGGGCTAAATTTTTATCATCTTCGATCACGAACGCAGGTAGCTGTTCCATGGTACTGTGTCCTTGAGTATGATTGGGATCTCAAGAAATCGTTGTGAAATTGGATTAATTCCCAGAGTCTCAAGCAGGTGTCACATTTATGATAATAGATTATAGGAAATTTTGCACCTTACATTATTGTAATTATTGCCTAATGTTATCGAGAGAGTATGCTAAAATCCTGACAGTGTCACAAAATCATCTTCTTCCACCCCTGCGTGTAGATATTTCTTATGGGTTGAGCACCCTGGGTACTTCAGCGATAGGGTTTATCACGACCAGTTGGTTATTGTATTTCTATCTGCCGCCGGATGGTCCCTCCCTTGTTCCTGTAGCATTGTTTGGTACTGCTATCTTCATTTCCCGCTTTATCAGTGCCTTATTTACGCCTTATATCGGATACTTATCAGACAATTCACAGAGTCGCTGGGGGCGGCGCCTGCCATTTATGTTGGTTTCTTCACTCCCTTTTGTAGGGGCATTCATATTCTTATGGACACCACCGACCTCCCGAGAATCGCTTGTTAACCTACTCTACCTGGGGGGAATGGCGATTGTTTTCCGTCTGGCTTCTGCTTTTTATCATGTGCCATACCAGGCCTTATTGCCAGAGATAGCCTCGACCGAACGGCATCGCGTACGGATATCGGCCTGGCAGTCGAGTTTCTTGTTGCTGGGTATGATGCTTGGGGGACTGGCTGGATGGGTAATTGAGAAACGTAGTTTTCTATTCACAATGCTAGTTTTTGCAGCATTTGTGTATCCCTTGTTGATCTTACCATTACGGTTCCTGCGCGAAGACCCACACCGGCAAGTTCAAAAAATGGAGCGATTTGGATTTTGGAAAAATCTCTCGATTGCTATTCGCAATAAGGCATTTATGACTTTCGCCACAGTTTGGGGCGTTTATTTGATGACAACCACGCTGGTGCAGTCGTCTGTTCCGTTTATAGTTACCGAGGTCTGCCAATTGAGAGAATCTGAGACCATATATTTCTATATTCCCGCTGTACTGGCATCCTTGGCATG